>NZ_FNNO01000011.1:0-125353 GCF_900106985.1 Hydrobacter penzbergensis
GGTACTTCTCAGAAAATCTAATCCCAGCTTTAAATGCCCGCTCTCCTCTCAAAATGAAAAGCCGCCTCAATTATTGTATTGAGACGGCCTCTTTTATTTTAGTGTAAGCTGTTGTTTATTGTTAGAAAGTATAACGAACTGCCAGTCCACCCCATCCGCTTTCAAAATAATTGTAGCCGATGAAGTTGAAAGACGGTTGCCAGTCGAAGCTAAGGTTAATGGGCGCGCCGGTAATCTTATAGTCAAGACCCAGTACACCATCCACACCAATGGCGGTACCGCTGTTACGGTAAGGATAAGCTTGTTTCCAGCTATCACTCCAGAAACCAACGTGGCCACCGCCTCCAATGTACCATTTCAATCCGGGCGCCCCATTGAAATCGCCATGTACTTCGTAGAGACCGGTAAGGCGGAAACCATCATTGTTGAAGTAACCCAGACCTTCCAGTGCCCTGTTATTCTGTATAAAATGTTTAATCGTTACAGCGCCAGGATATACCTTCAAACCTAAAGCTGTTTTATACGTGGAACCCTCACTTTGTGCATGTACAGCTACTGCCGCAAATAGCACTGCTACTGCCAATAATAATTTCTTCATAACTTGTTTTTTAGGTAGCATACAAAATCATGCCAAAATGCAATATGTATTTATAGTTTGATAAAAATTAATGTATTAACCATTTTAAGTTATTATAGTTAGGTTTGCGCCATGCATACATTCAAGGAACTGGTTGATTCTTTTGAGACTTTTTTTACCAGGAAGCACTTTCCGCCCGCACCTGCTACACTCTATGAGCCGGGAGAATATTTTCTATCCCGCGGGGGGAAACGCATCAGGCCGGTGATGTGCCTGATGGGCAATGAGTTATTTGACGCCATACAACCTGACAGCTGGGCAGTGGCCACTGCCATTGAGCTCTTCCATAATTTTACACTCATACACGATGATATCATGGACGCCGCCCCCTTGCGCAGGGGAATGGAAACCGTACACGTGAAATACGGTGAGAGCACGGCTCTGCTGGCGGGTGATGTGATGATGATCAGGGCTTATGAACAATTGAGCAGTGTGCAAACTCAATACCTGCCAAGGATATTGCAACTGTTCAATAAAACCGCCAGGGAAGTGTGTGAAGGGCAACAACTCGATATGGATTTTGAAAAAGCGCCATCGGTGCCGCTCAACGACTATATCCACATGATTACGCTGAAGACTTCGGTGCTGCTGGCTGCCAGCCTGCAAACAGGCGCCGTTTTGGGCGGCGCCAGCGAAGGCAATTGTCAGCATATGTATGAATTTGGCAAAAACCTGGGCATCGCCTTCCAGGTACAGGATGATTACCTCGACGCGTTTGGCGACCCTGAAAAATTCGGTAAAGAAGTGGGCGGCGATATCAGGCAAAACAAAAAAACATTCCTGTTGCTGCATGCATTGGAAACGGCTTCGCCTGAACAACGGAAACAATTACAAGAACTGATGCAGGAGAATCTGCCCGATAAAGTACAGCAGGTATTGCAACTTTTCAGGGCTTGTAATGTAGATGCATGGGCTACGAAGCTCAAAGACCAATACCTGCAAACCGCACTGCACCACCTCGATGCCATTGCGGTGGTAAGCGCCCGTAAAAAGCCTTTGCGCGACCTGGCCGAATTTCTTATCCATCGCGAATACTAACTCTTCATTCAAACCAACGACTGCTTATGCCACTTTCTTCTTTGTTCAGAAAAAAATCGATCAGCAAGATCATGGCCGAAGCCAATGCCGGTGAAGGTGATGGCCACAGCGGCCACCTGAAAAAAGTGTTAGGGGTGAGAGACCTTACTTTCCTGGGTATTGCCGCCGTGGTAGGGGCTGGTGTATTCTCTACCATTGGTGGTGCGGCTTATAATGGAGGACCGGGTATTTCTCTTCTGTTCGTCATTACAGCTGTCACTTGCGGCTTCTCTGCTTTGTGTTATGCCGAATTTGCGAGCCGTGTACCTGTTGCCGGAAGTGCCTATACATATTCTTATGTGACTTTCGGTGAACTGGTGGCATGGATCATCGGCTGGGCACTGATACTGGAATATGCCATTGGTAATGTGGTGGTGGCCATTTCCTGGAGCGGTTATTTCAATAACCTGCTGGTGAATGTTTTTCATGTCCATTTGCCCGACTGGTTATTGGTGGATCCTAAAACGGCCAGTACTGCTTTTCATACGGCTTCGCAAGCGCTGGCATCTGGCGCAACACTTACGCCGGACCAACTGAAGAATTATCAATTTGTTGTACAGGCATATAACAATGCACCGGTATTGGGCGGCTGGCATATATTTTTCAACCTGCCTGCTTTCTTTGTAGTGGGTTTCATTACCTGGCTTACCTATATAGGCATCAAAGAAAGCAAGGAGTCTGCCAACTACATGGTGATCTTTAAAGTAGCGGTGATCATTTTTGTGATCATTGCGGGCGCTTTCTTTGTAGATACCAATAACTGGAAGCCCTTTATGCCCAATGGTTTCACCGGTGTGTTAAAAGGCGTATCAGCTGTGTTTTATGCGTATATCGGTTTCGATGCCATCTCTACAACAGCAGAAGAATGTAAGAACCCGCAACGTGATATACCCAGGGGTATGATCTATTCGCTCATCATTTGTACCGTATTGTATATCCTCATCGCTATGGTGTTAACAGGTATGGAACATTACGATCATTTCATGGGCGTGAGCGACCCGCTGGCTTTTGTATTCAAACACCGTGCACCATGGATCGAAAAGATTGTATCGGTAAGCGCTGTAGTGGCCACTACCTCTGTGTTGCTGGTTTTTCAACTGGGACAGCCCAGGATATGGATGACCATGAGCCGCGATGGATTGTTGCCCAAACGTTTTCAGAAGATACACCCAAAATACCAAACCCCTTCATTCGCAACCATCATTACCGGGTTGATCGTGGGTACCGGAGCCCTGTTCGCTGAATCGGAGCTGATGACCAACCTCACCAGCATCGGCACTTTGTTCGCATTTGTACTCGTTTCCGGTGGTGTACTGTTATTACCTCCGCAAACGGAAAGAACAGGTAAATTCAAACTGCCCTATATCAATGGCAAATTCCTGATCCCTTTATTGATGGCGCTTTTCATCTATCTTTTCCGCGACCGGTTTTTCAGTTCTGTTCAACACTTTGGAGATGAGGGATACCAGGAAATACTATTCCTGGTATTTCTATTGATTGCGGTAATACTCGCCGTGCTTACTTTCATCAGGAATTATTCATTCATTCCTATCATGGGTGTGTTATCCTGCCTGTACCTGATGATAGAGATACCTATTGTAAGCTGGGAATGTTTTTTTGCCTGGATGGGGTTGGGACTGCTCATTTATTTCTTTTACGGACGGCGCAACAGCGTGCTTGCTGCGCAGCAGGGGTAGATTCATTAATTTTGTCGCATGAAATACCAGGTAGGCGACGAGATCATTGTGCTTCACTCCAACGAGGAAGGAAAAGTGATAGAGGTCATGAATGATAAAATGGTGCTCATTGAAGTAAGGGGCGTGAAATTCCCTGCTTATATGGACCAGATCGATTTCCCTTATTTTAAACGGTTCACTGAAAAAAAACTGGTACCGGAAAAAAAGCAGGCGCCCAAAACTTATATCGACCAGGTGCCCAAAGAAAAGCCGCAACCCAACCACATACAAGTGGCCAACGGCGTATGGCTCACACTGGTTCCCAAATTCGCGCTGGACGATTTCAACGACGAAGTAGTGGAACTGCTGAAAATATACCTGGTGAACAGAACGGACAAAGCCTATCGTTTTGTTTACAAACAACAGTTCTTTAACGAAACGAATTTTGAACTGGAAAATGAAGTACTGGCTTTCCACGACTTTTACCTGCACGATATTCCTTTCGAAGCGGTGAACGACAGTCCTTCTTTCAGCATAGATTTTTCCCTGGCAAAACCGGAGAAAAGAAAAGCATCGCATTTTGAAACACAGCTCAAACTCAAGACCAAACAACTATTCCGGAAAATAGAAGAGCTGAAAGAAAAAAATGAGCCGGTGATTTCTTATCCTTTATTCGATACTTATCCCGACCAGGTGGAAGACGATAAGCCCGAATGGAGCAGCCTGGCTGCCAAAGGATATAAAGTATACGATGCATCGAAAGCGCGCCAGTACCTGCCGCCCGCCCGTTCGGTGGTAGACCTGCACATAGAAAAACTCACGAACGACTGGAAACAGCTCAGTAATTTTGAGATCATCACCATTCAGTTAAAAGAATTTGAAAAATGGTATGAACTGGCGATAGCGCACCGGCAACCTTCACTGATTATTATACACGGCGTAGGTACCGGCAAGCTGCGCGATGAGATACACGACCTGCTGAAAAGCAGGCGGGAAGTGAAACATTTCATCAACCAGTACGACCCGCGTTTTGGCTACGACGCCACCGAAATATTCTTTCAATATTAAATCAGGCACCTTTCTCCAGCCATCCCAATCTATAGCGTTAAGCCTTAGGCGTTCTGCATTCAGCATTAGATTCTGTACCTTTGTACTTCCACTTGCCCGAACCATCGTCCCGTATATACGGGAAGGAAAGTCCGGACAGCGAAGGGCAACCCACCGGTGAACAGCCGGCTCCCGTTGCAGAACGGGAAGAGATAGTGCCACAGAAAATAACTGCTCCATTCAAACGGAGTAAAGGTGAAAATGTGAGGTAAGAGCTCACATCCCATGCTGGTAACAGTATGAGAGGGTAAACCTTGGGTGCTGTAATGCCATGTATAGGAACGTTTGAAGACGGCCCGTCTGAGTTCCAGGGTAGGCAGCAAGATCGCAACAGTAATGTTGCGGCCAGATAAATGATGGTTTAGAAACAGAATCCGGCTTACGAGGCAAGTGGTTTTATTATTATGATCGTCATCCCGAGCGTAGCCGAGGGATCTGCCCGAGTGTTCAGCAGGTCCTTCGACTCGCTTCGCTCGCTCAGGATGACGATCATAATAAATCAAAAATTTCCTCTATTTTCGCCGCATGACACAAGAACAGATTAAACTTATGAGGGACCGCGTGCTTGTCCTGAGGAGGTTTCTTTGACGTCGAGAACCGCACATACAAAGTAGAAACAGATCGACAACTTTCCCTTTCGCCGGGCTTTTGGGATGATAACGCAAGGGCCACGGCCATCATGAAAGAGATCAAAGTAAATGAATACTGGTTGAAACTCTATAAGCAGGTAGAAACTGCTGTGGAAGATTTTGCCGTATTGTTCGATTTCTGGAAGGGAGGAGACGCCAGTGAAGAAGAAACCAAACTGGCTTATGAATCCGCACTGGAAAGAATAGAAGAGGCCGAATTCAAAAGTACACTCAACAGGCCGGAAGATGAGTTGCCTGCTATCCTGCAGATTAACCCCGGCGCAGGTGGTACTGAAAGCCAGGATTGGGCGCAGATGCTCATGCGCATGTACCTGATGTATGGCGAAAAACAAGGCTGGAAAGTTACTGAACTGGATTTACAGGAAGGTGATGGCGCTGGTATCAAAAGCGCCACTTTACAATTCGACGGCGATTTTGCTTATGGCTTCTTAAAAGCAGAAAGTGGCGTGCACCGGCTGGTGCGTATTTCCCCGTTCGACAGCAATGCCCGAAGACATACTTCTTTCGCTTCTGTATTTGTTTACCCGTTGATCGATGACAGCATCGAAATCAACGTGAACCCCGGAGACCTCGAATGGGCTTTTTATCGCAGCGGTGGCAGCGGCGGACAAAACGTTAACAAAGTAGAAACAGCTGTTAGGCTCAAACATATTCCCAGTGGTATTATTGTGGAATGCCAGCAGGCACGTACACAAGGAGAGAACCGTGAATTGGCATTGAAGATGTTAAAAAGTCGTTTGTACGAAGAAGAATTGCGTAAACGACAGGAAGCAGTAGATGCAGCTAATGCCGGCAAAAAGAAGATCGAGTGGGGCAGCCAGATTCGCAGCTATGTATTCCATCCCTATAAAATGATCAAAGACCATCGTACCGATTATGAAGTAGGCAATGTTGGGCCGGTGATGGACGGAGAACTGGATGGATTCATCAAGGCTTACCTGATGCAGGAGAAGGAGGAGAATTAAAAAGCCAAACATATCCTGCAACCATAGCCAGCAGTGATGCGATGAGAACGGATATTTTAGCAATATCCTGAACGTTATTGTCATCAAATGCCAGTGTAGCGATGAAAATGCTCATGGTAAAACCGATGCCTGCCAGCATACAGCCACCCAACAGTTGATACCAATTGGTTGAAGAAGGCAGTACCGCCCATTTTTTTCGCACCAGCAAATAACAGGCAGCGCAGATGCCCAATGGTTTGCCAATGCAAAGGCCGGTAATGATACCCCAGCTAAGGCTTCCCGATAAAGTATGCAAGCTATTTTCGGGAAGCCTTATTGCTGTATTAGCCAGCGCAAATAGTGGCATAACAATAAAATAAACGGGCAGGTGAAACTTCAATTCCAACCGTTCTAATTGTTGAATGGGAACCATCAATGCAAAAACAACACCGGCTACCGTAGCATGAATGCCCGAATTGAACATCGCATACCAGAGCAGGATGCCCAATATCCAATGCATCCAACCGAAAGGCACTTTCCGGTAATTGAGCAACCATAAAAGCCCCACTGCCAGCAGGCAGATCAACAGGTATCCGGCCTGTAGCTGGCCTCCGTAAAAAAAGGCAATGACAATAATGGCGCCCAGGTCATCGATGATGGCCAGCGCGGTCAGGAATATTTTCAACGCTACCGGCACCCGCTTGCCTAACAAAGAAGCGATACCCAAGGTAAATGCAATATCTGTTGCCGTAGGAATGGCCCAGCCATTGATGAGTGTAGTTCCCTTGTTAAAGAGTGCAAAAAATAGCGCAGGTACTAACATACCACCCACAGCACCAAATACAGGCAACAGGGATTTTTTGATGGATGCCAGTTCTCCGCATACCAGTTCGCGTTTGATCTCCATCCCCGCCAGGAAAAAGAACAAAGCCATGAGTGCATCATTGATCACGAGCAGGGGAGAATTGGGCAGGGATAAAAAGCCTATGTGCAGGTGATGCTCAGCAGAGCCGTTGAAGCCGGCGGACCAACCATCAACATACCCATCACTCCAGAAACCACAGTTGGCAACTATGAGTGATATGGCTGTACAAGCCAATAATGTAATACCGATAGCGCGGCTATCGTTCACGAACTTCCGGAAAGGATGAATGAGTTTGGCCAGCATGTATACTTAGGATTAATTCGCTAAGATATCGAATTTGCTCTTGGGTCTCCTGGCATCGTACCAGTGAAAATTGCGCAGCTTGAGTTGATCGTGATTCACCTGCAACATCGGGTACATGGTTCCTTCCACCTTATTCAGCAGTTTTACCTGCTTCAGTTTGCCATCTGAGAAATAGGCCTTGATCATATCAGAACTGCTTTTGTTCACACCAGCCAGGCGATGCTGATCGTCCTGCGCGTAATAGACATTCTCTGCATAACCTTTGGCTTGCAAAAAATTAATTTTCCCATCTTCGAACAGCGCATTGATAGTGTATCCTTTGATCTGCTGATAATACTCGGTACTGTCTACCCGGCTCAGGGCCATGCCGTTGTTGAACACATACAAACGCTCCGGCTTTTTATTTTTCAGGTAGAGATAGATGGTATCGCCGGTGATCTGGTTCTCTTTGGCCCATACAATGGGTTCTTTGAAAAGCCGGAACACAGAATCCTGTAACGAATAAAAAAGACTATCGCCTACGGCCTGCAACGAATCGGAAAAGATCTTCACGTTGTTGTACGCTTCAAAGAATTTATCGCTGCTGCTATCGGGCTTGCCGGCAACCGTTAAAGGCGCCGTGCTATCACGCACCGATGGCACAGCGCGGGTCTTGACGAGGTCGGAGAGGCGTGCGGTATACAAAAGAGTGGCGGTTACAAAAATGGTATCGCGTTTTTGTTTGAGCAGCAACAAAGGTTTCTCCGTGGCCAGCGCCGAATTGTTTTTCTTGTTGATCTTGATATTGTTGGCAATGATATCGGCTCCTTCGGTTGAATCCTTGCCACGCAACACTGCATTCCCCCTCAATTCGCCCATGCCGGTAGAATCATCGAAAGCCATATCATCGGCAGTGGCGGTATAGGTGCTGTCGTCTATGAAAGAACGTTCATAGAGGGTGCTCTTTTTATTCTTCTTGTCGAAAATACCATTCCGTGTTTTGATGATCCGCTTTTCATTGTAAATAGTAGTGGGACTCGTAAACGTTGAGATCTCGGTATTGGTATTGTATTGCAGCGTATCGGTATAGACCTTGTATTCCGGATCAATGAGCACCACATTCCTTTTGAAGATGACATCTTTGGTATCGCCATAATAATATCCTTCCGTACTGGTGAGTACTGTTTTTTTATTCACCAGTTTACCGCTTTTGAGATAGGTGCCGATCTTAACAGCGGCATCATATTCCAGCTCATCGGTAGTTAATGTGCTTTTACTATCGGTGAGCTTTACTTTTTTCTGCAGGAAGGCTTTGCGTTCCTTGCCCTGGTAACGCATGTACTGGGCATAAGTATGCACGCTATCGGCATCATTGATGTGCACATTGCCGAAAGCCTCCATGGTATTATTGAGCAGGTTGATCACGGCGCTGTCTGCATAGAATAGTGTTTTATCCTGCTTTACTTCCACATGTCCGCCGAGAGAGGCAAAAGCATTGGCCGTATCTTTCTTGATATAATTATACCGGTCGGCCTTTAAGATCACCAGCGTGGTGCCTACGGCAGCAGTATCAGTGGTTGTAGTACGCTGCGCGCCCGCTACCAGGGAGCATGATAGTAGAAAGCCAATGATGATATATCGTGCACTGCTCATGGTTGTTGCCTTGAAGAATCAATGGGCAGGGGAGCAGTCAGTGGTCTGGATTTATCTTTCTTTCCGAAAACAGAAATGTTTACATAGCGTTTGGGATGCGAGCGCAGATCATCCAGCAAAATATTGGCGCTCCGCACGGTATTGGTGAGGTTATTATACAGCGCTTTATCGTTCATCAACTTACCAAAAGAACCGTCTGCCGAATTGATCTTGGTGAGAATACTGTTGAGGTTTTCAACAGAAGTTTTGAGCTTATCTACCGTACCGCTGATATCTGCTTTGGCCAGGTTATCGGTAGTCTTCTCCATATTACCCAGCAGGTGCGTGACTTTGTTGTTGTTATCGGCCAGGTTTTTGGTGAAGCTGTTTACATTGTTCATAGATGCCGCAATAGAACCAGATTGCTGGTTGAGCATGGATTGAATAGACGCTGAAGATACCACCAGGCTTGCTGTGGTTTTGTTAATGTTGGCGATCACGTCCTGCAGGTTATGCTTGGTATTCGGATCGAAAATGGCATTGATGTTCTTAAGTACGCTGTCGAGCGAATGAACAGTGCTCTTGATCTGTTCGCTCACGGGGCCCAGCTTGGTCATCACATCACCCAATAATCCAGCTGAAGAAGCGGTCAGTACCGTATCTCCCGAATGCAGGTATTGGTGGCCATCTCCCAGCTTGATGTTGATACTGGCAGGGCCCAGCGGGTTGTCTTTGATAGAAGCAACGGAGTTGGTGGGAATATTATAACTGCTTTTCAGCTTGATGGCAACAATGATGGAGGAAAGGCTTTCATCGGCATTTTCAATATCATAAACCGATCCTACCTGGTAGCCGTTGACGAAAACGGGATTCGATACCATAATGCCCTTGGTATCTGCGTATTTGGCATAGATGAGATTGCCGGTCTTGAACAGGGTCTTGCCTTTGAGGAAGTTAAAGCCAAGGATCAATAAGGTGATGGCTATAGCGGTCAGGGCACCCACCTTGGTTTCATTCGATATCTTCATATCATGCAAAACTAAGGGTTCTTCCGTAAGTGCCCTATTTCTGCTGTGTACTGTTGCTGCCCGTTGATCGCAACTGCTTTTCCAGTGAGGATTTATAGATTTTGATAGACCGGGTGATAACGTCTGCGATCTCCTGTTGTCCCGCAGCGCTGTTCAGGTAATCTTCTTCTTCCGGATTGGAAATAAACCCTGTTTCTACCAGCACGGCGGGCATAGAAACTGCTTGTAATACCCAGATACCTTTTTGTCTTTGCTTCGCTTCGCGGCTGATGCGACCGACTTGCTGGAATTGATTTTCGATGGTGAGGGCCAGCTTGGCACTGCGCTGGAAATACTGCTGGGTCATCACGGAAGCCAGCATGCGTTTGGTGGGATCATTGGCATCCTGCTCTTCCAGGGCTTTGATCTCTTTGAGTGAAATGCTATCCAGTGATTCATCCAGCCCTTCACTGGCAGCTTCTTTTCGTTGCTCGGTTTTACCTACTCCGTAAATAAATGTCTCCGTGCCTTTTACCGGACTGGGGGTATGCCAGTAATGATATACGGGCACTCTGCGGGTGTATTTTTTTCTTTTCTTTCCCTTGCCTTTGTAGTAGGTTTCGGTTTTATGACCTTCCAATTCCTTGTGTGTGATGGGGTCTGCGGAATTGGCATGGATACATACGAAGAGATCGCCTTTGGCCTGGTTGGCAATACTGGCTTTGGTTACCACGGAATGATAAACATCGGACCGGCGTGTGAGCACTACATCCACATCGGGCAATTCATCATGCAATACCTGCTCGAGCTTGAGGGCAACGGCCAGGGCAATGTCTTTTTCATTGGAATAGCGGCCGCGGGCCCCATTATCATGCCCCCCATGACCCGGATCAATCACAATTCTTCTTAAAACCTGTTTCTGGTAGGGTATACTACCATTGGAGAGAGAAAAAGACGATAACACCAGTGCACCGAAACTTAACAAAACCAAAGCAGCATATCTACTACGCATCATATCAATACGTTAAAGGATTTTTTTTAGAATTCTATTTCCACCAATTTGACACTATTTTTGCCCACGTGAATATGTGCAAACGCTGTAAAATTAACGTAAAAACCTGGCTGTCTATTGTTGTAGCCGGATATTTGCTCATATTAATATTTATTCAGCCCGTATCGGGAGGCCCTGCCGCCGTTCACCAACTTTTTTGGAATGCCGATACTACTGCGCCCCGGCCTGATACCACAAAGGGTCTTGCCGATACAACGATTAAGAAAAAAACAGACAGCACCTCCCGGCATATAGATTCATTGAAGATATCCAAAGATTCGCTGGATGCGCCCGTCAAATACAGTGCAGAAGATTCAGGCGTGCTGGTAGTAGATACCAAAGCTTTCTATTTGTATGGAAAGGCCAAGACCGATTATAAAGACATGCAGTTGGAAGCGGCTACCATTGGGTTTGACCAGCAAACGCAGACAGTGAAAGCATTCGGCTCGCGCGATAGCAGTGGTAACCCGCTGAGTAAACCGCTTTTCCTGCAGAGTGATATGAAAACGGTGAGTGATTCTATTTTTTTCAACCTCAAAACAGGAAAGGGGCAGGTTAAGAATACTTTTTTGCAGGAAGGGGAATTGTTTGTGAATGCGAGGGTGCTGAAAAAGGTAAGCCCCGACGAGGCATTTGCCGGCTGGGCCCGCCTCACCACCTGTAACCTCGATACACCGCATTTTGCGTTCCGCACAAGGAAGATGAAGATCATCAACAACAAACTCGGTGTATCCGGACCCGCATTTGCAGAATTCGAAGGCGTGCCGGTACCCATTGGTATTCCCTTTGGCCTCTTCCCTTTATACAAGGGGCGTCATTCGGGTATATTGGCGCCGGCATTTACGGCCAGTGAAGATTTTGGATTGGGATTGGAGGGACTGGGTTATTATAAAGTGATCAACGATTATGTAGACCTCACTACCAGGGCCAACCTGTATTCGTATGGGGGATGGAACCTGAACCTGAATTCCAAATACATCCAACGATACCATTTTACGGGGAGTGTGAACCTCACTTTTCAGAATACGAAGAGCCTGAACCGGTCTGGTAGCAGCGCAGAAGAATTCAGTTCTTCACATTCATTCATGATCAACTGGAGCCATTCGCGCGACAGCCGGGCGCGGCCGGGAACCTCGTTCAGTGCCAATGTGAACTTCGGTAGTACGCGCTTCAACCAGACATTGCTGAACAATCCTTTCCAGAATTTCCAGAACCAGTTGAACTCTTCTATCAGTTACTCGAAAGACTGGAATGGTAAAGTGAACATTTCACTCAATGCCAATCACAACCAGAACAGTGTAACGCGATTGGTGAACCTCAACCTGCCTACGGCCAACGTGAATGTGGTTACTTTTTATCCCTTCCAGAAAAAAGACCAGGTAGGCACGGGAAAATGGTATGAGAAAATAGGTATTGGTTACAGTGGTAACTTCATCAACCAATTATCTTTTTACGATACCAATTTCAATTTCAGGCGCATGCTCGATACCCTGCAATGGGGCGCGCAGCATAGCCTGCCCATCAGTTTATCATTGCCCTCATTGGGACCTGTAACGATCAGTCCCAGTGTGTCGTATGAAGAAAGATGGTATGGCCAGCGCATCCTGCGCCATTGGAATACTTCCGGGCAGAAGGTAGATACCGCGATACAAAAAGGATTGTATACGGCAAGGCAAATGAGTTTTGGACTGAGTGCCAGCACCCGCATATTCGGTACGTATAAGTTCGGACCTCATAGCAATATAATAGGTATTAGGCACGAGATCAGGCCCACCATTTCGCTGAACTATAAGCCCGATATGGCTTCGAAATATTTTTATAACCTGCGGATCGATTCAACGGGCAGGCAGATACGCGTTTCGCAATTCGATGGAGGTGTCATAGGGCCTTTTGGGGAAGGAACATTCGGAGGTATCTCTTTTGGGGTGGATAACCTGCTGGAGATGAAAGTGAAGGATAAAAAAGACAGTACGGGTAAGGCAACGCGTAAAGTAAAACTCATTGATGGTTTCGGTTTCAACTCTTCCTATAACCTGATGGCAGATAGCTTTGCGCTGAGCAACATCAATATTTATGCGAGAAGCACTTTGTTTGAAAAGATCAACGTAACCGCAGGCGCCATCCTCGATCCTTATGCCATCGACAACAGAGGCTATCGTGTTAACCGGCTGATACTGGATCCTACGAAATTTAAATTCGGCAGGCTTACATCGGGTAACCTGGCCATCGCTACACAGTTCCAGAGTAAAACAAGAGATGGAAAAGATCCCAAAGAAAAAGATAAAAATATTCCGGTGGATCCTTTCATGACACCCGATGAACAGCAACGGCAGTTACAGTTTGCCCGGGCCAATCCGGCAGAATTCACCGACTTTGATATTCCCTGGTCGCTTTCATTGTCTTATTCACTCACATTCAACAATGTGTTGAAGAGTGATTATTCGGGATTTGAGACCAAGACCTATTCCAGTGCCAATTTCAATGGCGATTTCAGTCTTACAGAGAAATGGAAAATGGGCGCCACGGGTTATTATGATTTTTCTACTGCGAAGTTGCAGTCGTTCAGCATGTTCATTAGCCGTGAAATGCACTGCTGGCAAATGTCTATCAACGTAACGCCCATCGGATTGTACCGTTCCTTCAATATCACCCTCAATCCCAAGTCGGGCATCCTGCGCGATCTGCGCATCAACCGCAGCCGTAGTTTCTCCAGTTATTGATTTCCTTGCGATTCGAGGTATTGCCACATCTGCTGAAATACCTGTTCTTTCAATGCTTTTGCATCATTGTTTGCAGATTGCACCGGGGGCAGGAAATGCATTTCGAGGTGATGGGGCAGGAGGAAGAAAAATTGATCTGCGGGTAATACTTTACCGGTATACAAGAGTATGGCAGGGATGATGGGTTTGCCGGTGTCGACGGATAATTTGAAAGCACCATCATAAAAACTTTTCAACGGGTTCCCGGTTTTGTTGCGCGTTCCTTCAGGATAAATGACCATATCGAGACCGGTTTGCAACACCTGCTTCATGGCTTCATAGCTTTTGCGGCGGCTCTCATCATTGTTGCGATCTACCAGCACGCTGCCGAAGGAATAGATCCATCCGAATACAGGAACGCGTGTAAAGCTTTTTTTGGCAATGGTTTTATTGGCCTGTGGCATAAACGGTGTGCTTACCGGTACATCCATAAGGCTGTTGTGGTTGCATACCACGATATAATTCTGCCCTTTTTGAAATTGTGATTCCCCTTTTACTTTAAAAGGACAGCCGATCAAAAACAGGAATACACGCATCCATCCCCTGGATACACGCCTGTGCCACCTGGCTTTGAGAGGTTCTTGCAGGAAAAAGCAGGGGAGATAAAAGACCATGGCGATTAACATGGTGCTGATAAACAATACCAATGCCCAGGCGGCCCAGATGCGGGCGAATACCTGTATGTAAAACGGATACCTGTTTTTTTTTGAATGCGTACTCATGAATGACAATATTACGATAAGATCATCATGCGGGATTCCAGTCAATAGGTTCCAATCCTTCTTTGGTCAATATTTCATTGGTTCTGCTGAAATGTTTGCAGCCAAAAAAACCTTTGTCGGCACTGAATGGCGATGGGTGTGCTGCTTTGAGCACCGAGTGTTTGGTCTCATCGATCAATACCTGTTTTTCCTGTGCAAAGCGGCCCCATAATAAAAACACAACCCCTTTTTTCTCCTGTGATATTTTACGGATGACTGCATCGGTAAAATCCATCCACCCAATCTTGGAATGGCTGGCAGGTTCATTGGCACGCACGGTTAATACCGCGTTCAATAATAATACACCCTGTTTTGCCCATTTGGTAAGATTGCCGGTGGAAGGGATGGGCATGCCGATGTCGCGGTTCAACTCTTTATAAATGTTAACCAGTGAAGGCGGGGGATGAACGCCATCGGGAACGGAAAAGCTGAGTCCATGCGCCTGTCCCGGCCCGTGATAAGGGTCCTGGCCAAGTATTACCACTTTAAGCTGATCGAAAGGTGTTTGTTCGAATGCATTGAAAATGAGGGAGCCGGGCGGATAGATCACCGCGCCGGTAGCTCTTTCTGTTTTCAGGTGGGTGGTTACCTGCAGGAAATAAGGCTTGGTGAATTCCTGTTTCAATACCTCCTTCCAACTGGGCTCAATTTTAACGTCCATAAGTGTGGTTGTGATAAACACGAAAATACTAAAACACATCGTCATCCCGAGCGCCTCTCGTACGTCATCCCGAGCGCCTTGCGTTCGTCATCCCGAGCGCAGCCGAGGGATCTGCCCGATTGTTCAGCAGGTCCTTCGACTCGCTTCGCTCGCTCAGGATGACGTTCTTCGCTCGCTCAGGATGACGGGTGAAAAGAAAGTTAAAAAGATTTTGATGTTTACGAAAATTTCGTAGATTTACGAAACAATCGTAATTTTCAGGGTATGGAAAAATTAACCAAACAGGAAGAAGAAGTGATGCAGGCTATCTGGAGCGCAGGCGAGAATACCACCAAGGCATTCCTAGAATACATGCCAGACCCCAAACCGCCGTATACTACCCTGGCTTCCACCATCAAAAACCTGGAGAAGAAAGGTTATGTAGGCAGCCGGCTGATGGGGAATACCTATCTCTATACCCCGCAGGTATCAGAAGAAATTTATAAGCAAAAGCTCATGCAGGGTTTTGCAAAAAGTTATTTCAATAATTCCTATAAGGACATGGTCAGCTTTTTCATCAAACAAAAAAAGCTCAAACCAAAAGAATTGCAGGAGCTCATTGAAATGATTGAGAAGAAATAAAATCAAAAGTCAAAACAGCGATTATGTCACAGTTGTTTGATTACCTGATCAAAGCCTCACTCTGTTTGGGAGTGGTGTACCTGTTTTATTATTGGTTGCTGCGTCCGCTGACGTACTATGCATGGAACCGGTATTTTCTTTTGCTGGCCACTTCGCTGGCTTTTATCATTCCATTGTTACCGGTAGATGCGCTGATGTCTGAACAGCCTTCGGCAGCGGTTACGTTCATCAGGCAGTTTTCGCTGGAGAAAGACCAGGCTGCAATCGCGGCCACATCAGCAGCACCGGAGCGCATGGCTTTGTGGCAGGTAATACTGCCGGTATTCCTGGTAGGATCACTGGTTATGCTGGTGCGGATGCTGATACAATTGATTTCATTGAAAAAATTGCGTTGCTCTGCGCCGTTACTGCATGAAGGGCAATATGCATTTTACCAGTTACCCAACGAACAGTCACCCTTTTCATTCGGCAACCACGTTTACCTGAACAGGCATTTGTACAATGAAGAAGAATTTGAAAAGATCATCCGTCACGAACTGGTGCATGTACAACAAAAGCATACGATAGACGTACTGCTGATGGAATGGATATGCATCATCAACTGGTTCAATCCATTCGCCTGGCTCATCAGGCAGGCGGCCAAGCAGAACCTGGAATTCATTGCAGATGAGCAGGTGTTGCAGGAGGGGCATAACCGTAAAGGGTACCAATACCTGCTTTTAAAAGTAGCGAGGGAGAACCATGGATTTCAACTGGCCAGTCCCTTTCTCTTCCCTTCGTTGAAAAAAAGGATAGAAATGATGAACCGCGATCGTACGGCCGGTATTCACCTGCTGAAATTCGCTGTGGTACTGCCCCTGATCGTGATGCTGGCAGTTGCTTTCGGGCAAACATCAGGTAAGCACAGCATCAAAAAAGCGGATGGTGAACAATACAATTTATCATCACTCACTTATCGTATCAACGATGCGCGTGTGGAAGCCATCGTCAAAGAAGATCAACGGAATTGCCTGCTCAAACCTGGCGCTGCGTTGAGCCTGGGATTGATGAGCAAAGAAAAAGACAGGCTCAAGACATTATTGGAACAACACGGATATGCCAACTTGCCGGGTAATGCCATCCGGTTCACGATCGATACCACGCTTTCGCCGCAACGTTTTGCTGTTGAAATAGCCATTCATATTGCGAATGCCGGTATGCAACAGGTAAGGTTGGCGCAGGGAAACGGATACGATCAGAAAGCAAAAGACCAAACCCTCATCAAACAAGAAAAAATCATAAGCAAGGTGCATTAAACAGGGGTTTCTTTAATCCAAACAAAATCCGGAATGAATTTTAAAACAGTGAATAATATCACAGGGTGGGTCGTGTGCCTGATCGCCTGTATGGTGTACCTGCTTACAATAGAAGCAGGAGGTAGTTTTTGGGATTGCGGCGAATTTGTAAGCTGCTGTTTCAAAGTGCAGATACCGCATCCGCCGGGCGCGCCGCTGTTCGTGCTATTGGGCAGGTTGTTCATTGTGGCATTCGGAGATCATCCGCTCAATGCTGCCAAAGCCGTCAACTGCATGAGCGCGCTGGCCAGCGGGTTCACCATCCTTTTCTTATTCTGGACCATCACGCATATGGCCAAAAGATTATTGTTGCGTAATTCCCCAACGCTTAACAACGCGCAGCTCATTTCCATTATGGGCGCAGGAGTAGTGGGCGCCCTGGCTTTTACTTTTTCCGATTCGTTCTGGTTCAGCGCCGTGGAAGGGGAAGTGTATGCCATGAGCTCTTTTTTTACAGCTATTGTATTCTGGTGCATTTGCAAATGGGAAGAGAGAGCCGATGAGCCGCAGGCCGACAGGTGGATCGTTTTTATTTTCTTCCTCATCGGTATGTCCATCGGTGTACACCTGTTGAGTATACTGGACATACCGGCCATTGTAATGGTATATTATTTCAGAAGGAAAGACCGGTTTGAATATCGCCTGGTTAAAAAATATTTTCTGTGGATCGTATGCATAGGCGGCATAGCGGCCACACTGGGGGCTTTGTTCATGGCACAACGTGAAACACCAGACGGACAATCATTCGATGGAACAGTAGCTGGCTTGTTTTTTCTCGGTACGTTATTGGTAATCGCAGGCCTGTACCTGGCAGAATGGATAGGTAAAAAACAAAAAATCTTTTTTGGCAGCGTATATGTTTTCCTGTTGCTAAGCTGTGCAGTGGAATTGTTTGTGCAGATAGGCGTTATCCAGTATTCCATCAAAGCTGCCGGCAGTTTCGATCTGTTCTTTGTGAATTCACTGGGGTTGCCATTCTTTTCAGGATTTACTTTTTTCTTCATACTGGTAGCAGTGGGCGTGTGGGCCGCTTTGCGTTATGCCAATAAAAAGAAATGGTCCATGCTCAACCTGGGACTCTGGTGCATGGTGTTTATATTGTTTGGATACAGCCCTTATGTTACCACCATGATACGCAGCAATGCAGATACTGGTGTGGATATGTTCAATGTAGATAACCCCATGAGCCTATATGGTTACCTGGGAAGAGAGCAATACGGCGATTTTCCGCTTTTATACGGACAAAAATTCACCGCCCGTCCTATCGATTACAAAGAAGGATCAACAAAATACGGCAAGGGTAATCATGGGCAATATGTAGAAGTGGGCAAGAATGAATATCCTGTCTTCGCACAGGAAGACCAGATGATCTTTCCACGCATGTGGGATATGAGCAACGAACAGTCACACGCAGATTATTACGCCCAGTTCATGGGTGCACGTAAACTGAAAGATGGCAGTTATGATAGCAGTCCTGGTTTTGCAGACAATCTTTCATTTTTTCTCCGTTACCAGAACTACTATATGTACTGGCGCTATTTCCTTTGGAACTTCAGTGGCCGGCAAAACGATGCGCAGGGATTGTTTACAGACAATGTGCGTGATGGCAACTGGATCACCGGCATACCTTTCATCGATCATATTTTTTATGGAGACCAGTCGGCATTGCCTGATAGCCTGAAACACAACAAAGCCAACAACAAATTATTTGCCCTGCCTTTGATATTGGGATTGATAGGCATGCTCTATCATTTTAAAAAGAACAGTGAACATGCCATTGTTGTGATGATGCTATTCCTGGTTACCGGAATTGGTATTGTGCTATACATTAACCAGTCGGGTATGCAGCCCCGCGAAAGGGATTATGCTTATGTGGGTTCATTCTATGCGTTTGCCATTTGGATTGGATTGGGAGTCTTGTATTTTACCGATAAAGCGCTGAAGCAACAACGTTATGGTAAATCGCTTGCGTTGGGCGCCATTTTATTACTACTGGGTATTCCTGCGTTGATGGCGCAGCAGGAATGGGACGATCACGACAGGAGTCAAAAGCAATTGGCGCGCGATATGGCGCGTAATTACCTGGAGAGTTGTCCGCCCAATGCCATCTTATTCACTTTTGCCGATAATGATACGTATCCACTATGGTACGCACAGGAAGTGGAAGGCATCCGGCCCGATGTAAGGGTAGTGATCACTACGCTGATCAGTGCCGACTGGTGCATCAACCAGTTGCGTTACAAGATCAACCAGAGCGCGCCGGTAGATGTGATCTGGACCAAAGACCAGATACTGGGTGAAAAACGAAATGTGGCCATTTGTCAGCCACAGCCAGGTTTTCCGCAAGACAGGTATTACGATCTGTATGATGTAATGAAAAATTATTTAGGAGATGATAGTCATCTCGATAACAGGGGATATGTTAATTTACCGGTGACCCGTTTTTCGGTTCCGGTTAATGAACAATTGGTGCGGGACAATGGAACAGTGAACGCAACGGACAGTGTACAAAAAGAGATGCGTTTCGAAATTACAAAGAGATACCTGTACAAGAACGATCTGGCCATATTGAATATCATTGCCGCCAACCAATGGAAGCGACCCATCTGTTTTTCCGGACCTTACAATGACCTGGGTTTTGGCAATTATTTGCGCAAGGAAGGCATGGTGTATCAGTTAGTACCAGTACTTCAATCACCCATCAATACCGATCGCTCCATGGATATTGTTTTGCATCATTTTAATTCGGGCAATGCGCAAATACCCGGTGTTTATTTTGATGAACCAAACCGCCTTCAGCTCAACTTACTCCGTCGTACCATGGCAGAGCTGGCCATCAATCTCTGCGGGAAAAACCGGAAACAGGATGCCATCAAAATATTGGAAAAGGCAGATACGATGATGAACGAACACAATTTTCCTTACGGAATGGTGTCGAGGGGGAATGATCACAACCGGCAGTCGATGTATTTTCTCGATGCATGTTATCGTGCCGGTGACACGCGACTGATTCAGAAAGTAACGGCTTCTTTGAAAAAAGATTTACAGGAACAGTTGCGTTATTACCAGCAACTTGCTCCTGAAAAAGCCGATGGATTGCAATACGATTGGCAGGAAGCCAGCCGCATGCTGGAGATACTGAACAAATTAAAAACTCAAAGCGAGAGGTAAAGCCATTCCTGTTGCGGGTCTGGCGGCTGCATGGTTTTTACTACTACCTGCTTGTGACCTATGAGCACCTGTATTTCATAATAACTTCCCCAAAAACTGATCTGTTGTATGGCGCCTTTCACGGCATCGGCATCAGCAGCAGTTACTATGCGGAATTGTTCGGGGCGCAGGTAAAGGGGTTTCCCATTCATGGGCAAGGCACTTAACGAAGGGAACAGTACAACATCGGTTTTGTCGAATCTGTTGTAACTGCCAAAGAGCCCGGCTATATAATCGTTTAGAGGGTTACGGTATATTTCTTCTGCTGGCGCTTGTTGTACGATCTGCCCATCTTTCATGGCAATGATCTCATCGGCCCAGGATAAGGTGTCGAGCGGATCGTGGGAAGTGAGCAGGCAAGTGATTTGCCATTCTTTGCCAATATCTTCCAATACGCGCTTTAATATGTTTTTGTGAATGGGGTCGAGGTTGGAGAAGGGTTCATCGAGTAACAACAACCTGGGCGTTTGGGTCAGCAGCTTTGCCAATGCAATGCGTTGTTTCTCTCCGCCCGATAATTGATCATTCTTTCTTTTCAGCAGGTGATCGATGCGGCAGAGCCGGTACAATGCCTGTGCTTTTTCTTCCGGTAACTTGTTGGCATATTCCAGCAACTCTTCCATGCGGTAGTTGTTGCGTAACTCATAATGCTGCGAGAGATAAGCAATGCCGGGGTGACCCGGAACCAGTTGTTCAAGAGGACCTGTTACACGCTTTCCTTCAAACAATACCTGCCCGCCATCGGGCTGTACCAATCCCGCTATGATCTTAAGCAGCGTGCTTTTGCCGGAACCCGTTTCCCCGGCGATAGCGATCTTTTGGAAAGGTGATTGCTGAAAAGAAATATCCTTTAATGCAAAACTGCCTTGTTGCTTATAGAGGGAAGATACGGAGAGCAAATGCATGGGCTAAAGGTACAACCCGCCAGGTTATTGACACCGGAAACGTTTGCGGTATCTGAAAGGGTGCGAATCTGGTTTATTGGTGTACTTTGCGGTATGTCACATTCGTTTCGTTACCAGGCTTCCCGCAGCGCCGAGGAAGTGAAGAAAATGGATACCGCACAGTTGCGGAATGCTTTCCTTGTAGAGAAAGTATTTGAGAAAGATACCATTACTGCTACTTATTCCATGCAGGACCGTTTTATTGTACTGGGTGTAAAACCTGTTCAGGAAAAACTGACCCTGCCTGCTTTTCATGAGCTCACAAAGGCCGATTATTTTCTTGAAAGAAGGGAGATTGGCATCATCAATGTAGGCGGTAAAGGAACGATAACTGTTGATGGCGAATTGTATCAACTGGACAATAAAGAGGGTCTTTATATAGGCAAAGGCAAGCAATCTGTTGTATTTGCGAGTGCAGATGCACAGTCACCCGCTTTATTCTATATCAATTCTGCATTGGCTGCTGCAGCTTATCCTACAACATATATCCGTAAAGCAGACATCACGCCGCTGACACTGGGCGATGCGCTGACTTCCAATTACCGCAAGATCTACCAGTATATTTTACCGGGCCGCGTACAAAGCTGCCAGTTGGTGATGGGATTCACGGAGTTATTGAACGGCAGTGTATGGAACTCCATCCCGCCGCATACACACTTGCGGCGCAACGAAGTGTATTTTTATTTCGACGTGCCGGAAGAGCAGGTGGTATTGCACCTCATGGGCGAGCCCACAGAAACAAGACATTTATTCATGCACAACCACCAGGCCGTTGTATCGCCTGAGTGGAGCATACATGCGGGAGCCGGAACGGCATCCTATTCATTTATATGGGGAATGGCAGGAGAGAACCAGGATTATACCGATATGGATAAACTGGAAGTTCAACATCTCCGCTAAGCGTTATTTCCTTTTGGATGAAGCCCGCTTAACAAGTTTGGTAGTGTACAATTTGGTTTGCGGGGTGAATGATTTACCTTGTTCAATCTGGTCGATCAGTAGCCCTGCAGCCATTTGTCCCATTTCAAAAGCCGGTTGCCGCACACTCGAAAGGGCGGGCGACATGATAGATACGATCGGTTCATCATTGAATCCCACAATAGCAATGTCTTCCGGAATGCGCAGTTTCTTTGCCTGTGCCGCCACCATGGCTGCAATGGCCTGCCGGTCGCTGCAAGTAAAAATACCATCGGGCGGGTTCTTCAGCTTAAGCAGTTGTGTGATTGCTTTCACACTTTTCTCGTGGTTGAATTCACAATACACCACCAATTGTTCATCGATGGGGATATGGTATTTTACCAATGCGAGCCGGTAGCCTTCTTTGCGGCGGCTGCTGATGGATAATTCCGAAGGGCCTCCGATATAAGCAATGCGGCGGCAACCCATTTTAATGAGGTGTTCAACGGCGCCGAAAGAGCCGGCCATATTATCAACGATCACTTTTGAAGTGTTCAACTCATCGGCAATACGATCAAACAATACCACAGGCATACCGCTTTGCTGCAATTCCAGTATATGCCGGTAGTCTCTGGTATGCTGTGCCAATGATAAAATGATACCATCCACACTGCTGCGCATCATATCCTGCGTATTCTTTATCTCGCGTTCGTACAGCTCCATCGACTGGCAGGCGATCACCGTATATCCTCTTTTGGAAGCGGCGTCTTCGATGCCCTGCAATGCGGTGGAAAAAACATAATACCCCAGGTTGGGAACAATGACACCGATGGTTTTGGTCTTGGCTTTCACCAGGCTCAGGGCGGCCATATTCGGACGGTAATGAAGCCGCTCGGCGGTTTCTTTTACCAGTCTTTGTGTTTCTTTGTTGATCTCATGGCTCGATTTCAATGCCCTGGACACCGTGGAAGGTGAGATATTCAGCAATCGTGCGATATCTTTTATCGTAACCTGTTCGGCCATATTTTGCGGGGAAGCGTTCTTGTTTGTGTGGCAATTTAAGCTATTTTTAGTGTCTTATGCCGCCGGAAAATAATAACCCACCCGGATATTCCATTGCGCCAGCAGCGGATTGAATGAGTTATTGCGGATAGCGTATTCGTCCACATAAGCACAACGCCCTTCCCAGGGTCATAAACCAGGTAACGATAAGAACCGTTTGTTTGTGTATAGTGCAGCACCAGGATAAAATGACGGGCTTGCGAACCAATAAAACCAACCAGCAATGGCATGGCAATGCCCCGGTTCAGTTGTGCCTGGAGCGATTTTTTTTCAAGCGCTGCAATCATGTGCCTGGCAGCAGCTTCATCGCTGCGCATGACCGATGGTATACGGATGATCAGGGTATCGATGGGCAGAGATGCATCATTATTTTTGGGGAAGGCAGGTAAATGATACATACCGAAAAGTGCAAGCAGGCACGGGGTTTGTATAACAGCTTTTTTTCTTTTGTACAATTCTTGCATATTGCCTGCGTTGGCGGGTATATGGTGCGTAAGAACACGCACCTTTCATCTTTCCAGATAAATATACTAAAAAGCCTTCGGCATGCTAAAACAAAAGAAATTAAGTTTTTTTATTAATCACCGGCTCGGTAATTTTTAATATTTTAGTTGCACGAACAACCATTCCAGCAATAAAGCCCCGGCACCTTGAAGCAGATAAGTATTTTTTTATCCAGTATTTTTTTCGCCTTTATAATGGTTCTTACAACTTCTTCCGTGGCGCAGGATACTGCCGGCAATGCGCCGCATGCAGATACGGTGGCCGAAAAAGACGTGATCGACATCCTTCTGGGCGTATTGAAAAAAGACGCATCGAAACGTGGACCAGCCGGCCAGAAGCATAGCGGCAAATTGCACCTGTCGGGATCCCCTGCAATAGAATATTCGTTGCAAACGGGTTTGTCCTTCAACGTAACGGGTAATATTGCTTTCTATACCACCGACCAGGCAGATGCCAACATATCATCTATACTGGTGGCGCCGATGTTCACCCAGAAGCAGCAGTTTGTGGTTCCGCTGCAATCGAGTATCTGGACAAAAGGGAACCTGTATAATTTTATCGGCGATTGGCGATTCCTTAAATATCCGGAAAACACTTACGGACTCGGCGGTTATACAAAATCAGAAAATGGTTATAAACTAGATTACGACTATATCCGTTTTTACCAATTCGCCCTACGAAAAATAGGGAATGACCTGTATGCAGGATTGGGTTACCAACTCGATAATCATTACAATATCAAAGAACTAACGCCTCCCGTGGGGGTAATAACCGATTTCCAGCGATATGGATTGGCATCCAGTTCCCGTTCATCGGGCTTGTCGCTCGATCTTTTATACGACACACGGAGGAACTCTATCAATCCGGATCCCAGCTTTTATAGCAATATCGTGTTCCGCCAAAATATGCAATGGATAGGGAGTGATGAAAATTACAACAGCCTGCTGATCGATGTGCGCAAATACCTTCACCCCATCAGTGGCTCCAGGAATATATTGGCTTTCTGGTCGTACAACCTGTTTACTCTGGGCGGACATCCGCCTTATCTCGATTTGCCCAGCACTGGTTGGGACACATACAGCAATACAGGCAGAGGATATGTACAGAGCCGTTTTCGCAGCCGTAACATGGTAGACCTCGAAGCCGAATACCGTTTTGGTATTAGCCGCAACGGATTAATAGGAGGGGTGGTGTTTGCCAATGCGCAGTCTTATTCAGAGATGGCCACCAACCGTTTTGAAGTGGCCCAGCCTGGTTATGGCGCCGGGTTGCGCATCAAATTCAATAAATTTTCGAGAACGAATGTCTGCATCGATTATGGCTTTGGTCTGCACGGGTCAAGCGGATTATTCCTGAATTTAGGCGAGGTATTCTGATATAAGGTTAATGATAGTCGAGGTAATCAACCAGGTAAGCGTTACCTTCTTCGAACTTAAAAATGATCCTCCAATTTGTTTTTACTGTAACGGACCAGAACCCTTTTAAATCACCTTTCAGGGCATGCAGGCGGGCGCCTGGGAAGTCGACAGCTTCTATCGTTTCTGCTGCATCTAAGATGTCCAGAATCAGCTTGATTTTGCGTAGTTGGTCCGTTGGCAGCCTGGCCCCGTTGCCTTTCATCCAGAAATCCCTTAAACCTTTGTGCTGTATAGAAACGATCATTATATATAGGATTGGGTGTTTAATTTAATATACAATGGCTTCAACTTCTATGACTTTGTTATGTTCAGCTTCCCATAGGTCGAAATTGCGCTGCAGGTTAAGCCACAGTTCCGGAGTGTTGCGAAATGCCTTCGATAAGCGGATAGCCATTTCAGCGGTGATTCCCTGGTGACCGTTGATCAGCCGGCTCACGGTAACCCGTGTAACACCGATCTTATTGGCAAATTCGGTAACAGAAATGTTCAGCTCGTCCAGGAAGAGCTCTTTCAAAATGGCGCCTGGGTGTTCTGGCTTGATGCCGCGTTTGTGCTTGACCATAGTGGTAATGATTTGTTACGTGTAAAGATACGATATACACTCCGGGTGGCCAAAAGATTGCTTAAAAGATGGCTTTTACTTTAGCTTGCTAAGTTGATTCTTTGGCCCTTAACAAAATCAGGTATTTATTCCTGTTCACAACGATGTGGTCTTTCCAGAACATGGCACCTGATTTTCCATTGGGCATTTTCATGCATAAAGCGCCAAACATTTTTCCGGCTTGGGCATTGGGAATTTTTTCAATCAGCTTGGTAAAGAATATTTCAGCTTCTGTCATAGTGAGATGCGGCTTTTTTTAATGGTAAACCATTTTTTGATTACCTGTCAATGCAATCGGATTTTTGTTTTTTATAAACCTGATAGCTTCAGCCGGGTCAAACCTAACGACCAATACCGTTGCTGAGATCAGGTATTTATACGCAATTACACCATATTTTGACGGCATCACTTTATTGGTGATATAAAACCGATTTTGTTGTACAGAATTGTTTTTATATTTTGGGTGAAATGCACGTCAATGAAAAAAGCCTTTCTGTTTTTATTGCTATTAAGCTGTTTAGTACAGCATGTTTCCTCGCAAGACAAGAAAATATTTAATGAAACAGCCGCACAAAAAGCCGAGCGCCTCAAATGGTGGACCGATGCCCGTTTTGGAATGTTCATTCATTGGGGGATATATGCCCTGCCAGCCCGGCACGAATGGGTAAAGCATAATGAAAGACTTACAAACGAACAATACCAAAAATATTTCGACCACTTTAACCCGGATGAGTTCGATCCTAAAAAATGGGCGAAAGAAGCCAAACAGGCCGGGATGCAATATGCAGTGCTTACTACCAAGCACCACGACGGGTTTTGTTTGTTCGATTCAAAATACACAAATTATAAAGCCACTAATACAAAAGCGCATCGCGATCTGGTAAAAGAATTTGTAGCTGCCTTCCGAGCAGAAGGAATTAAAGTTGGTTTCTATTATTCATTGCTCGACTGGCATCACCCGGATTATACGGTAGACGATGCGCATCCGCAAAGACCCGCCGATAACCTGGGCGAGAAAGAAAAAGAAGAAGTATACAGCAGTTTTAATAAAAACCGCGATATGGCCAGGTACAGGCAATACCTGAAAAACCAGGTGGCTGAACTGATGACCAACTATGGTAAGATCGATATTCTCTGGCTGGATTGGACCTGGGGTAAAGACGCTAAGCATGGCAAGCATCCGCAAGATTGGGGTGCTGTGGATCTGATCAAAATGGTCAGGAAATTACAACCGGGTATCCTGGTCAATAACAGGCTGGGACTCGACCAGGACGGTTATGCAGATGGCGGCGACTTTGAAACTCCTGAACAGGTAAAACCAGCTGAACTGCTCAAGTACAAAGGAAAATATTGGGAAACCTGCCAAACATTTTCCGGTTCATGGGGATATTACCGTGATGAACACTCATGGAAAAACCAGCGCCAGCTGCTCGACTTATTGATCACTGCTGCAGCAAACGGCGGCAATCTCATTTTGAATGTAGGTCCTACTGCACGCGGCGAATTCGATTACCGCGCCACCCATGCGTTAGACAGCCTGGGCTATTGGATGCATGAACACCATCCGTCTATTTATCATTGCACTTTTCCGCCGGACGAATACAATTTACCTGCATCGATGGATGACCGGTTGACTTATAATCCCGACACAAAAAAATTATACTTGCATCTTTTCCATTATCCCGATAACGGGGAATTGGTGTTGCCCAATTATAACGGGAAGATCAGCTATGCGCAGCTCTTGAATGATGATTCTGAAGTGCCATTTAAAGCAGGAGATAATACAACGGATCTAGTGTTAAAACTTCCCAAGGCCAAACCTCCTTATGAGATACCGGTTATTGAGCTTAGTTTGAAATAAGGACTGTTGGCGAATCTTATACTACTTTGGTTACCGGTTGATGTTTTACGGGGAAGTTGACCGAATTGGCAATAAAACAAAGCTTGTGGGCCTTTTCATGTAACCCGTTCGCTTTGCCAATCATGGATGCCTCTTTTACTGTTACAGTGGGATGCAGTATAACTTCAACAAAATGCCCGCCGCCATCAGCTGTTTCTGCCATGATGCCGGTAGCATTATCTGTATAATCTGTTACTATTACCCCGGCTTCCGAACAGAGGTGAAGATACCACAACATGTGGCAGGACGATATTGACGCCACTAATAATTCTTCCGGATTGTATTTTGTTTTATCACCCCGGAACGAAGGATCGGATGAAGCTGCAATGGCCGCTTTTCCTTCAACACTGATGGTATGGCTTCGCTCGTAATTACGATAATGATCCGTGCCGGAACCATTATTGCCTGTCCATTGGATGCTTGTTGTATAATGATGTTGCTTCATTACTCAGTACGGTTTCTTTTTGATGAATGCAAAGGGATTTCCAACACAAAGATATTTGTTGATCCTTTATGATCCTTCAGGTAAAGCCTGCCGCCATGCAGTTCTGTTAAAGATCGGGCAAGCGTAAGGCCAATGCCTGTGCCTTTTTGCCTGGCGGTTTCTTTTACCCTGTAGAAGGGCTCGAATATTTTTTCCCTTATTTCTGCAGGAATGGGGTAACCATCGTTTTCTATTTCCAGGATCAGTTTCCCGGCAGGCGCATCATCCCGGAAAAGCCGCAGCTTTACTATTTTATCTGCATATTTGATGGCATTGCTCAACAGGTTGCTGATGATCTTTCTCAAAGCATCTTCATCTGCCTGGATTTCAATGGTGTTTTCGGGTACACTTAAAGTATAAGACAGGTGCTTCTTTTTAACCAATGGTTTGAAATTGGTGAACATTTCCTGTAAGAGCCTGGAAAGGTTCACTGTACTGAATTCCAGGCTGAATCCCTTTTGCTCTGTTTGCCTGAAATCGAGTATCTGGGTAACCAGTTCGGTAAGCCGTGTGGTATTTCTGTCCATGGTAACGAGGTCTTCCCGGGTTTCTTCATCTTCAATCTGCGGCAGGCGATCGAGCATGTTTTCAAGCGGCCCTTTGATCAGCGTAAGTGGCGTGCGTATTTCATGCGCCACATTGGTAAAGAACGCCATCTTCGATTCGTACATCTCTTTTTCCCTCTTTACTTTTTGCCGGTTGTGATAAGTAATGATCAGGTACCAGGATAACAGTCCGAGTATAAGGAAATAAAATGCATACGCATAAGGTGTAGCCCAAAGCGGCGAATTGATGTGTATGACCATTTTTGTTTCAGGCGTGTTCCACAAATGGTTGTGCGTGGCTTTTACCCTGAATATGTAAGTGCCGGGTGACAGGTTAGTAAAATATACTTTGCGATTGGTATTCAGGTAGGTCCATTCTTTATCGAGCCCCTCAAGCATATAGGCGTATTGCACGGTTCCGGGCGCCACATAACTAAGCGCTGAGAAATCAAAACTGACAGATGTTTGAAAATAAGGAAGTGTTATTTTATCGGTAACAATGGGTGATTTCTTCAGTATGCCATTTTGCGGATCAACCGGAATTTCTTTATTCTGTACCTGGATAGAAGTGATGTATACATGCAACTGTGATGAATCGGACGGCATGCGTTTTGGTTGGAAAGCGATCAGGCCATTTACACTGCCAAAATAAAGTTTGCCGTTTTTGTCTTTATACCCGGAATGATAATTGAACTGATCTGTGAGCAGGCCATTCGCTTTTGTATACACATTCATTTCGCCGGTAGAAGGATTCATATTAACGAGCCCTTTGGAAGTGGTAATCCAGATATAATGGTTATTGTCTTCAATGACTTTGAAAATAAAGTCACTGGGTAACCCGTCCCGGATGGAGTAACGGGTAAACTTTTTTCTGTTAGTGTCCAGCTTGCACAAACCACCACCTTCTGTAGCAAACCAGAGATTTCCTGCACTGTCTTCAAAAAGTGCATTCACATTATTGTCAGACAGGCTGTTGGTATTGCTTGCCATGGATTGTACCTGTCCACTCTTATGGGTAAGGGTGTTAAACCAGAAAACACCCTGCCCAAAAGCCGCAGCCCATATAACGCCATTGTGGTCTTCAATAACTGACCTGACATTATGTGCACCCGCCAATTCCGGTGGCCTTTGAAATGTTTCCGACCGGGGGCTAAATAAATATACCCCGTTGGTGGTACCCATGTACAGGTCATTTCGGGAATGCCTGAGGAAACAATAAATAAAATTGCTTTTGATGTCGGTTGCTTTAGGGCCTGCCGAAAAATGTTTGATCACCTTCTCTGTGCGGATATCCATCACATCGATCCCATGTTCAAATGTGCCGATCCACAAAAGACTATCATCTATAAAAAGCCCATGTATATTTCTGTAGGAGATGGTATTCTTTGTGCCATCGGGCTCAAACTGTCGTATAGCGCCGGTTTGCGGGTTGATCTTGCTGATACCTGCATCTTCTGTACCAATCCAGATATTACCGTTCTTGTCTTCGCAGATTTCCCGCACGGCCCTGCCGCTGATGCTGGTGAATGTATTATCGGGGAAGAATTTCTGAAAAAAAGTATTGGCGGCAGACCAATAATTTACGCCGCCAAAATAACTGCCAGCCCATACACCCCCTTCACGATCCTTGCACAATGCATATAAAGCATTGTCGGAAAGTGAGTAAGGATCCAGGAATCTTTTTTTCAGGTGTGTAAAAGTCTGGGTATTTGTTTTCCAGATAAAGATGCCCGATTCAGTTGCAAACCAATACTCATTCATGGATACCTGCAGGATATCCCGTACAATAACATTTGTTTTATCCTCATTATAAATAAGAAGGTCTTTGTATGTTTTTGATGGCAGGTCGAACTCTTTGATTCCCTGTTCATAACTGCCGATATACATTTTATTACCCCCGATCAGTATTTTCTGAAGCAAGCCTGTAGCAACGGGTTTGGAATGACTAAATACATTGTAGGCAATAAAACTACCTGTGCTCTCATTGTATTTTTCAACAAACCCCGTTGCTGTAGCACACCATAAGTTGCCTTCTGCGTCGAGGTCTAATGAAGTTATATAAGCGTGGTTGGGATGCGGAAGCCGCTGCATTTTTTTTGTAACGGTATTGAAATGGCAAATGGCGCCGTCGGCAATGAACCATAAGTTATGACGGGTATCAGCCAGGATATTGTGTACAAAACGAATTGAATCAATTAAAACAGAAAGACGCTCTTCATTGGCGTGATAGAGATAGAGACCTCCATCAGCTCCAACATACATGCTTCCGTCCTGGTCTACGAACAAGCCTGTGATAGGGTTATAAGTGATGGGATGTTGGGAAACGGGATTTTGCGGGTTGAATCTCCGGAACCGGTAGCCGTCGAAACGGTTCAACCCGTCTTTTGTTCCGAACCACAGAAAGCCTGTTTTGTCTTGCCTGCCACAAAGAACAGTATTGTTCGATAAGCCATCTTCTACCTGGTAGTGCCTGAAATAATATGGCTGTGCAGGTGTTATGCCTGGCAACGAAACCAGGGCAATCAACATAATACAAAAGGCAATACAGCAACGCATGAGTACTTGCAATATATCGTTTTTGCACGGCATGCGGTGAATTTTATCTCTCTGTTACAACATCAAAAAAAGTTGTAACAAAATGAATAGTTTATGATACGGAGGGAATTTTCAAAATCTTGTTTTCTTGTTTTCTTCACAACCTAACAAGATGCTTTGCCATGAAGTTGAACTATGCTGCTTCTGCTGTTCTATTTGCGATAACTACTTCATTCATATCCTCCAATGATGGTGACATACGCATCAGCAGCGTTAAAACCACTCCCGTTGTTGCCACTAATAAATATTATACAGCTAACCGCGCGCCCTTGCAGCCGCTGCATTTCATCAAACTGCCAATCGGCAGTATCAAGCCTGCCGGATGGATCAGGAAATACCTTGAACTGCAACGCAATGGTTTAACAGGGAAGCTCGGCCAGATCAGCGCCTGGCTGGATAAAAACAATAATGCCTGGTTCAGCGGAACAGGACAGGGAGACCATGGCTGGGAAGAAGTGCCTTACTGGTTAAAAGGCTATGGCGATCTGGCATACCTGCTGAGCGATACAGCTATGATCCGTGAGACCAGGTCGTGGCTCAACAAAGCCATGCAAAGCCAACGCGCCGATGGTTTTTTCGGACCAGGATATGATGATAGAAAGCAGAACGGTAAGCAGGCAGCACCCGATAGCTGGCCCAATATGATCATGCTTTGGTGCTTACAATCTTACTATGAATATTCCGGCGATCAGCGCGTTATTCCTTTCATGAAAAAATATTTCCAATGGGAAGCGTCTATCCCCGATGACCAAATGCTCACGCGTTATTGGGAAAAGAGTCGCGGTGGCGATAATCTATACAGTATCTATTGGCTGTACAACCGTACCGGCGAACAGTGGTTGCTCAACCTGGCCAACCGCATACACGCACGCACCGATAACTGGAACGCCCGGCATAAACTTCCCAACTGGCACAACGTAAACATTGCGCAGGGCTTTCGCGAGCCCGCCACTTATTTCATGCAAAAAGGCGACAGCAGTTTGCTCAAAGCCACCTATAACGATTTTGACCTGGTGAGGACATTATATGGTCAGGTACCCGGGGGTATGTTTGGTGCGGACGAAAACGCCCGCCCCGGGTATACTGACCCTCGCCAGGCAGTGGAAACCTGTGGCATGGTAGAGCAGATGGCCAGCGATGAAATGCTCACCGGCATCACCGGAGATCCTTTCTGGGCAGATCATTGCGAAGATGTGGCTTTCAATACTTACCCGGCGGCAGTGATGCCCGATTTCAAAAGTCTCCGTTACCTCACAGCGCCGAATATGGTAATGAGTGATATGAAAAATCATAGTCCGGGTATACAGAACGAAGGCCCCTTCCTGATGATGAACCCCTTCAGCAGCCGTTGCTGCCAGCACAACCATACACAGGGCTGGCCTTATTATGCCGAGCATTTATGGATGGCTACGCCTGATAATGGTCTTGCTGCTATCCTGTACAACAGCGCCAGTGTTACGGCAAGGGTAGGAAACAATAACAAGGTAACAATCACAGAGCAGACGAAATATCCTTTCGAAGACACCATCCAACTGCAGGTGCATCCTACTGCACCTGCGCATTTTCCTTTGTATTTGCGCATCCCTGCCTGGTGTAATGGCGCGCAGGTATTCATCAATGGAAAATTGCAATCGCATGAATCGTTGCCGTCGACATTCACGCGGATCGAAAAGAACTGGCAGAAAGGAGACCGTGTAACGATTGTGCTTCCCAGGAAATTAGCTATCCATACCTGGACAGCCAATAAGAATAGTGTGAGCATCAATTACGGTCCGCTTACATTTTCACTGAAAATTCCCGAACGGTACGAGCAACGCGACAGCCGTGTATCAGCTATTGCTGATTCGCGGTGGCAGCAGCATGCCGATAGCAAACAATGGCCTTCTTACGAAATATTTCCCGCAGGCAGTTGGAACTATGGCCTCTGCCTGGGAGAGGGTAATCCCAATACTTTGTTCACTGTTAAACATAAACCGTGGCCACGAAACGATTTTCCATTCAGCCAGGAAACGGTGCCGATTGAAATACAGACTTGCGGAAGAAAGATCCCTGGCTGGGGAATAGATAAATATGGTTTGTGCGACACGCTTCCGGCGAGCCCGGTAATAGTGCACAGTGCAAAAGAACAAATTACACTGGTGCCTATGGGCGCTGCGCGGTTGCGAATTTCCGCATTCCCGGTAGCCAAAGGCACAACAGAGTAGCAAACCCATCAACCGAAAACCTATATCTAAAAATTAAACTTGCATTATGAAAAATTGGCCTCTCGAATCTTCTTTTGCAGGCCGTGGACGGCCGCCACGCCGTGGTACAGTGCACGGAAAAAAACAGCTATTGTTGCTGTTCCTGCTGGGCTGCTTTTTTACGGCTCAATCGCAAACGTTGCTAACCGGAAGGGTAGTAGACTCCGCCGGAAACAAACCACTGCAAGGCGTTACGGTTGCTACCGACATGTCTAAGCGGTCGGCAGTTACCAATGCATTGGGTGTTTACCAGATCAGGGTAACCGACAAAGACAAGAAGTTGGTATTTTCTTATGTAGGCATGAAACCCGTTACACGAATGTTGGGTAGCAGCGCGGTGTATGATGTTACGATGGTAACGGATATATCAGGCCTGAGCGATGTGGTAGTGGTAGGTTATGGTACACAAAAAAGATCGGCCACCACCGGTTCTATTGCCACCATCACCACCAAGGATATCGACCGTGTGCATGGTGGTGCTACAGTGAGTACCACGCTCGCCGGTAAATTACCCGGTGTTACTTTCAGAATGCCGGATGGACGGCCCGGCTCATCTGCAAATATCCAGATACGAAACATGGGTACCCCATTATATGTAATTGATGGTATTCAACAGGATGAAGGCCAGTTCAATAACCTGGCCCCCAATGATATCGAAAGCATCTCCATATTAAAAGATGCTTCTGCTGCGATCTATGGTGTGCGTGCGGCAAATGGTGTAGTAGTAGTTACCACCAAGCGAGGCGCCACTGGCAAGAACAATGTGAACATAGATGCTTACTCAGGCTGGCAACAATGGTTCCGCTTTCCCAAAGTGCTGAACAATTCGTATGACTACATGTCTTACCTCGCAGAAGCACAGGTGAATAGTTTTGGCAGCACCAATATTACCCAGACCGAACTGGATAAATACAAACAGGGTGCAAGCGCCGGGCTGCAATACCGCAGCTTCGACTGGCGGAAATTTATCATGAGCAATGATTTCGCTCCGCAGAATTCAATCAATGTCAATATCAACGGAGGATCTGATAAAGTAAATTATTATGTTTCCGCAACGAACTTTTACCAGAATTCCGTACTGGGTAAAGAATACCAGTTCATGCGTACCAATATCCAATCCAATATCACGGCAAAACTGGCCAGTGGATTTAAAGTAGGAATGGATGTGAACGGAAGGATCGAGAGCAGGGAGAACCCCGGCGTGCCTGGTCTAGATGACTATTGGCTGGCACGATTTGCAGTGCTTCGCAACACGCCGCTGGAAAGACCTTATGCCAATGACAATCCAGCTTACCTGAATAATATCGGTCATACAGAAACCAACTATGCATTTTTGAATGAGCGCTTGTCGGGCAAGTTCCGTAGCGACTGGCGCGTATTGCAGGCGAATTTTCATGCAGATTATGAAGTGCCCGGTGTGAAAGGATTAACTCTCAGGGGCTTGTATTCTTATTATATAGCCGATTATTTGCTCAATAACCACGAGTTTACCTACAACGCGTATACATTCAATCCCACCGACTCAAGTTATAATGTTACCGGCGGCAGCACCAACCCATGGCGCGAAAGGGAACAGATCAAACAGATCAATACCACCATGCAGGGACAGATCAGCTATAACAACACTTTTGGAGATCATACCATTGGCGCTACCATGGTTGCAGAGCGACTGAAATCACAACGCACGCGCAACTGGATACACGCTTCACCGGTATCCAATAACCTGCCATTGATTTATTTCCCCACTGCAGATACTTACCAGGACAGTGACGACAAACAAGCGCGCGTTGGTTATATCGTGCGATTGAACTATAACTACGCCAACCGTTATTACCTGGAATTGTCGGGCAGACGTGATGCTTCTTATCTTTTCGCTCCCGGCTACCGCGTGGGTTATTTCCCCGGAGGTTCTGTTGGATGGCGTATTACAGAAGAGCCTTTCTTCAGGAACCTCTTGCACAACAACAAGAACATTCTTTCCGACCTCAAGCTGAGGGCTTCTTATGGCATATTGGGTGATGATAATCCCAATGGTTCTCCCATCGTAGCGCCTTATGCTTACCTGCCGGGATACAATTACAACCAGGGAACCGCTATCATCGATGGTAACGCCCTCACTGTATCGAGAGACAAAGGCATACCCACTACCAATATTACCTGGTTGAAAAGCCGCATTACCGATCTGGGTCTTGACTTCGTATTGCTGAAAGGAAAACTCACCGGTAGTATCGATTATTTCTATCGCAAACGCACGGGCCTGCCTGCGAGCAAGAACGATGTGATCGTTCCGCAGGAACTGGGATACAGTTTGCCTTTGGCTAACCTGAACAGCGATGCGCAGTATGGTGAAGAATTGTCGATCGCTTATACAGGAAAGATCAATGCGGTGAACATTAGTGTGGGTGGTAATATTTCTTATACGCGCTCTGAATTCCTGCAGTCTTATAACCCGCTCTTCCTCAACTCATGGGATCAATACCGGAATTCTTCCGAAGGGCGTTTCACCAATATCGGTTGGGGATATACGGTTGTAGGACAGTTCACTTCACAGGACCAGATCAATCATTATCCCGTGAACATCGATGGAAAGGGCAACAAAACCTTATTGCCCGGTGACCTCATATACAAAGACTGGAATGGCGATGGTAAGATAGACCAGTACGATATGCGCCCCATTGGTTATGGTTATGGAACACAGCCCAATATCAATTTCGGATTCAACTTTGCATTGGCCTATAATCATTTTGATTTCCATGCCGATTTTTCCGGCGCTTCCGGTTACACCTGGTACCAGAACTGGGAAATGCGCTGGGCATTCCAGAACAATGGCAACCTGAATACCATTTTCACAGACAGGTGGCATCATTCGAATCCGCTGGATCCTACCAGTCCGTGGATACCCGGAAAATATCCGCCCACAAGACTGAACCCCGGCACGGGCCACAGCGATTACAACGCCAACTCTACCTTCTGGTTGCACAACGTAACACAGATCAGGGCCAGAACAGTGGAATTTGGTTATACAATGCCAACATCACTCGTGAAAAAAGCAGGACTGCAAAGAGCAAGGTTTTATGCAAACGTTTATAACCTGTTTTCCATCGACAACCTGAAACAATATGGTATCGATCCGGAAGTGATCGACGACAATGGATTGCAGTTCCCGCAGAGCAGGGTATATAATGTAGGAGTGAACCTTACTTTTTAACTAATTCGATCATAAAACATTTGTAATGAAAAAGCTTATTTCCATCTTATTGGCTGCATCCCTGCTCACGATGGCAGGATGCAAAAAAGACGATGACTTCCTGAACATACCGCCTACACAGGTCATACCGCAAGACCTGGCTTTTTCTGATCCCGCCCTCGTGCTTTCTATTGTGGGCGACCTGTACAACCGGCAACTCGATTTCTCCAGTTTCAGAAACGGCTGGTCGAGCTTTACAGATTTCAGTGAAAGCTTCCCTTCCGAAAACGGCAGTTATTATATCGTTCAACGTACCGGTTGGGATTTTGGTTCCTGGGGCGTGAACTGGTCAGGCAGTTATGCGTATATACGCGACCTCAACCTGTTCATCCAGCGCGACAGCGCTTCTACCAAATTGGCGCCGTCTGACAAAGCACGGTTCATGGCAGAAGGCCGTTTCCTGAGAGCGAATTTTTATTTTGAACTCGCTAAAAGAATAGGCGGCGTACCGCTGATTTTGCAGCCACTGGTATATGACCTGAAAGGCGATCCTACCTATCTGCAATATCCCAGGGCCAAAGAATCGGATATTTATGATTTTGTCATCAGCGAAGCAGAAGCCATCAAGAACAGTCTGCCTTCCGATCCTTCTGAAAAATCAAGGGCAACAAAAGCTGCTGCATTGGCTATGGAAGCGAGGGCCGCGCTTTATGCCGGTTCTATTGCCAAGTATGGCGCCAAAACACCGCAGGTAATGCTTTCCGGTGGAGAAGTGGGCATAGCAGCTTCCAAAGCGAATGATTATTATACCAGGGCGCTGGCAGCTGCACAAGAGATCATCAGTGGTCAGGCTGGTAATTATAAATTGTACAAAGTACTGCCCAACCTTTCTGATAATTTCGCTGCCATTTTTCTCGATAAGACCAGCGTGAACCAGGAAACCATCTTCCTGGAAGACTATAAAGTGAACAGCGGTAAAACGCATCCGTTCACTACCAATGATCAACCCTTCTCATTGTCCGATGAAGGTTATGATGCAGGCCGACTCAACCCTTCTTTGAACCTGGTAGAGTCGTTCGAAAAATTAGATAACACTTATGCGCCACTGCCTACCACCGATGCTACAGGCAGCCAGCTATTCTACAGCAATGTACAGGATATTTTTGCCGGCCGTGATGCACGTTTAGCAGGAACCGTGTTGTTGCCGGGAACTGTATTTAAGACCGGTGTGGTAGATATATGGGCGGGCTATCAACTGGCCAATGGCAGCATCATCAGCAGTAATGATGCCGTTAATCTCAAACCGTTGCCTGGCAGTACAACGCCTGTACAGGTGGTGGGTAAGGATGGTCCGGTGAGCGGATTGGAACTGAGAACACAAACCGGTTTTTATATCCGCAAATGGCTTGATCCTACTACAGGTTCGGGAAGAAGGGGAAGGGGAAGTGATGTGGCATTTGTGCGTTACCGTTATGCAGAAGTGTTGCTCAATGCTGCTGAAGCGGCATTTGAACTGGGCCGCACCGATCTTGCTGCCGGTTATATGAACCTGGTAAGGGCAAGGGCCGGCCTCACTACGCCGTTGCTGCCTACCGATATGAGCTTTGACCGTATTGTACATGAGCGCAGGGTAGAGCTGGCTTTCGAAGGACATGTATTGTATGATATGAAACGCTGGCGTTTGGCTAACCAGATATGGGATGGAACGCCTACCGGCCTTGCCGATCTGAAAGCCAATATCGGAACAGCGAACAAAAGAAGCACACAGCCCTGGGGACTCTGGCCCTACAGGTATTACGATCCGGGTGGACCCAATGATGGCAAATGGGTATTCAAAGAAACATTGCCAGGACCTGTAACCGGTGCCAACCTCTTCCTCATGGGTAATTACTATTCGCGCATTGGTGATGATGTGATTGCCGCTAACCCGAAGATCATCAGGCAACCCAACCAGTAAGTTTCATTTAATAAATCAGTAGTATGAAAAATAAATTCCTTTTCTATATACTTTGTGTCAGCATGTGTGGGATATTATCCTGCAAGAAGGATAATTATACACCACCGAGTTCACAATTGAACGGCGCGCTGACTTATAAAGGCGATACCATCCGCGTGGAATACAACCGTGTGTCTTTCCAGTTGTATCAATTCGGTTTTGGTAAAGTAGGCCCGATCGGCGGAACATTCAGTCAGAATGGTACCATGAATATGGTATTGTTCGCCGGAAATTATAAATTCATCATACCAAACGGACAGGGTCCCTTCCTCTGGAAGAAAACCCCGGCCGGCGATCCCGATACACTGAACATCAGTTTGGCGGGAAGCCAGAACCTGAACATTGAAGTAATGCCGTATTATATGATACGTAATGCCGCGTTCAGTGGTGGTGGCGGCACAGTAAAAGCAACATGCAAAGTGGAGAAAATTATAACCGATGCAAATGCAAAAGCGATTGAAAGGGTAACCTTGTATATCAACAATACCGCTTTTGTTTCAGGAGCCAACAATGTAGCCAGCGCCAGCATCAGCGGCGCGGCCATCACCGATCCGAATAATATTTCGTTGAGTGTGGCGGTTCCTTCGGGGTTGGGACAGAACTTTGTACAGGCACGGATTGGCGTGAAGATCGCCGGCGTGGAGGCTTTGATTTTTTCACCGATAATGATAGTAACATATTAACTCAATGAAGCGTAGTTTTTTTATTTCCGTTTTCTTTTTTGCCTTTCTTTCCCTTCATGCACAAAACGCCTGGAAGCGGGTGCCGGGGACTATTGCAACACCCTGGGCCGACAGTGTAGATCCCAAACATGTATTGGATACCTATCCCAGGCCACAATTGCAGCGTGAACAATGGACCAACCTGAATGGGTTGTGGGATTATGCCATCTTGCCAAAAACAGCAGAGCAAAATATTCCTGCAACATACCAGGGCCAGCTACTCGTGCCGTTTGCAGTAGAATCGTCATTATCCGGTGCGGGAAAAACCGTGGGTAAAGACAGCATCTTATGGTATCATACCGTGTTGCAACTCACCAATCCTAAAAACAAGCAGCGTACGCTGTTGCATTTTGGTGCGGTAGATTGGCAGGCTACTATCTATGTGAATGGAAAAGAAGTAGGCAGTCACGAAGGCGGATACGATCCTTTTACGGTAGACATTTCATCTGCATTGATAAAAGGATCAAAACAGGAACTGGCCGTGCGTGTTTGGGATCCCAGCGATGATGGTCCGCAACCCCGCGGCAAGCAGGTGAAAAAGCCCGCAGGCATTTGGTACACACCGGTAACAGGTATATGGCAAACGGTATGGCTGGAAACGGTGCCTGAAACCTATATCACGGCATTGCGGTCAACACCGGATTTGGATAAAGCAACTGTTACCATCAACGCTGCAATTGAAACATTGCAGCCAGGCGATCAACTGTTGGTATCGGCATGGAATAACAAAGAAAAAATAGCGGAGTATACAGGATCGGAGACAAATATTACGCTCCACATACCTGACCCCAAAACATGGTCGCCCGATCATCCGTTTCTGTACGATCTGCAGGTTTCGATTCTTAGAAAGAGCAAGCTCATCGACCAGGTGAAAGGTTATTTTGCGATGCGTAAAATTTCTATTGCGCCCGACAGTCACGGTATACAAAAGATGATGCTGAACAACAAGTTCTGTTTTCAGTACGGTCCGCTCGATCAGGGCTGGTGGCCCGATGGTCTCTACACCGCACCTACCGATGCAGCGCTGAAATACGATCTGCTGCAGACAAAGGCCATGGGCTTTAACATGATACGCAAACACGTAAAAGTAGAGCCCGCCCGCTGGTATTATTACTGCGATCAATTAGGCATACTGGTATGGCAGGATATGCCCAGCGGCGACCTGGGAAATCACTGGGAAAACAGACCCGGCGTGCTTGGCAGGGCTACAGATAAAGACAGAACGCCTGAATCCATTGCCATTTATCATAGAGAATGGAACCATATCATGGATGCATTGTATCCTTTCCCCTGTATTGTGGTATGGGTACCATTCAATGAAGCATGGGGACAATTCAATACCGTAGAGATCGCTAAAGAGACCATGCAAAAAGATCCGTCGCGATTGGTGAACAGTGCGAGTGGTGGGAATTTTTATACGGTAGGACATATCATCGATCTGCACAACTATCCCGATCCTGCCATGCCAAGGCCCGATGTTTTTGGCTCACGACAGGCGTTGGTATTGGGAGAGTTCGGTGGATTGGGACTTCCAATGGAAGGGCATACCTGGCAATCATCTAAGAACTGGGGTTACCAGAGTTTTAAAAACCGGGAAGAATTATTTCAACGGTACCTCACACTCACAGATAAATTACAGGAACTTATCAGGGCAGGATTATCGGCTGCAGTGTACACACAAACAACAGACGTGGAAATAGAAGTAAATGGATTCATGACCTACGACAGGAAAGTGCTGAAAATGCCTTTGCAGCGTTTGCATGAAGTGAATACGGCTTTGTATAAGATACATGAATAACCAGCTATGAAAGTCATTACCGCAAGAAATATATGTTGGGTAAGCATCATGCTGTTATTTTTCTGTCCGGCAGCTGTTTCCGCACAGAAAGGTTTCATGAACCCGCTGCTGACGTCAGGCCCCGATCCCTGGTGCCTGTATAAAGATGGGATGTATTATTACATGCATACAACCGGCCACGACCTCCGGTTATGGAAGACGAAAGATATCACTGCATTGTCCCGCGCGGCTTCTGCTGTGATATGGACGCCTCCCGCTACCGGCCCTATGTCGCGCGATATCTGGGCGCCGGAGATACATTTCCTGCAAGGCAAATGGTATGTTTATTTCGCTGCAGATAATGGTGATAATTACCAACACCGGTTGTATGTATTGGAAAATGCATCTGCCGATCCATTACAGGGGCAATGGATCATGAAAGGAGAACTGAAAACCCCTGGCGACAAATGGGCTATTGACGGTTCTGTCTTTGAAGATCATGGACAACTCTACCTGATCTGGAGCGGATGGCAGGGCGAGAAAAACGGCGAGCAGGATATTTTTATTTCCAGGATGAAAAATCCATGGACAACAGAAGGAGAACGGGTAATGCTTTCTGCACCCGAGTACGACTGGGAAAAAAATGGAGAGATCAAGGAGCAGGGGAAGACTACACACCTCTATGTAAATGAAGGGCCTGAATTACTGAAACACGGTAAAGATCTTTTCCTGGTTTATTCAGCGAGCGCCTGCTGGATGGATACCTATTCGTTGGGTATGCTCAGGGCAAAATCCGGTTCCGATCTGATGCAACCTTCTTCATGGAAGAAATCTGCGCAACCTGTTTTTCAACAATCACTGAAAAACCAGGTCTATGCAACCGGACATTGTTCTTTTTTTATGTCGCCCAACGGTAAAGAAAATTATATTCTTTACCATGCGAATAGTAAACCAGGTGAGGGATGTGGTAAGTCACGCTCCCCACGTGCGCAGCGTTTTTCATGGAAAAGGGATGGCAATCCTTCTTTCGGAGAACCCATAGCTGATGGTGTGTTGCTTCCGCTTCCTTCGGGTACGGTTAGCGATAGGTGATCGTTTTAATATAAAGTGTGCAAGATGCGAGCAAAAAGGAGCAGGTATTATGTGCTGGGTTGCCTGGTAGCTATACTGGCAATGCAAGGACTGCTTTGTTCTGCCCAGCAACCGGGAACCCTGTTCCGTTTATTATCGCCAACTGCCACTGGTATTGATTTCAAGAACCAACTTACAGAAAGTGATTCCATCAACATTCTCCGGCAGGCCAACCTGTACAATGGTGGCGGTGTTGGCATCGGTGATTTCAATCGCGATGGATTGATGGATATTTATTTCGCGGGCAATATGGTGAGTAACCGGCTGTACCTGAACAAAGGCCACCTGCAATTCACCGACATTACAAAGGAAGCGGGTGTAGACGGACAGGGACATTGGTGTACCGGTGTTTCCGTGGTAGACATCAATAACGATGGATGGCCGGATATTTATGTATGCGGGTCATTTCAAAAAGATCCGAAGCTCAGAAGAAATTTACTCTATATCAACCAGGGCCCTGATAAAAATGGTGTGCCGGTATTCAAAGAAATGGCGGAAGCATGGAAGCTTGCCGATACAGGATTCAGCACCCAGGCTTATTTTTTCGATTACGACAAAGATGGCGACCTGGATATGTACCTGGTGACGAATGAATTATATGATCCGAAAACGCCTATTAAATTCCGTCCTAAAGTAAAAGATGGCAGCGCGCGTAATACCGACAGGCTTTATCGAAACAACGGCAATGGAACATTCACCAATGTTTCGAAGGAAGCAGGTATTTTAATTGAAGGATGGGGGCATGCTGCCTGCATTGTAGACCTGAACCAGGATGGATGGCCCGATATTTATGTGGCCAATGATTTTGTTTCCAACGATCATTGTTATATCAACAACAAGAACGGCACTTTCACCGACCGGTTGGGAGAATATTTCAAACACACGGCATGGAATGCCATGGGCACCGATGCGGTTGACATCAACAACGATGGATATATCGATCTCATTTCATTGGAAATGTTGCCGGAAGACAATCAGCGTAAGAAAAGAATGCTCAGCGGCAATGAATATTACAACTATACCAACAGCGCCAAATACGGATACACACATCAATATGTGCGGAACGTGTTGCAGTTGAATAGTGGTCCGGTTCCCGGCAAACATCCTGTATTCAATGATGTAGCCTTTCTTTCGGGTGTGTACGAAACCGATTGGAGCTGGTGCCCGCTGGTAGCCGATTTCGACAACGATGGTTTCCGCGATTTGGTCATCACCAATGGATTGCCGCGGGATGTTACCGATCTCGATTATGTATCATATAACAACAGACAGGGTGGCAAGGGTGGCGCTTATACACTGGCCATGACAGATGCACTGCCTATTGTAAAGCTGGCCAACTATGCATTCAGGAATAAGGGTGGATATGTTTTTGAGAACCGTTCTGAAAACTGGGGATTCACTCAACCTTCTTTTTCCAATGGCGCTGTATATGTTGATCTGGATAACGATGGCGATCTGGACGTGGTGATCAATAACATCAATGACACGGCTTTTGTATATGAGAATCGGCAGAACAATGACCGCACACAAGAGCATAAACATTGGTTGACAATAAACATTGCCGGCGACCAAAAGAACCGCGATGGCATGGGAACGGCGCTACGACTGTATTCCAAAGGAACACAGCAGCTCTATGAACATCATCCTGCACGCGGCTATCTTTCCACACATGATCCGCGGGCGCATTTCGGACTCGGCGTCATCACTGCATTGGATTCATTGTTGGTAGTGTGGCCGGATGGTAAACAACAGGTATTGAAAGGAGTGGAGGCCAACCAGATCATCACCGTTGATCATGCCAATGCCACCGCGCCTGTTCGCTCGCCTACGAAGACAGCACAGCCTTTGCTGGTGCATGCAGAAAACAAAACCAATATTTTATACAAACCCGTAGAAAGGGATTTTGTCGATTATAACATACAGGTCACGCTGCCGCATAAGTTAAGTCAGTATGGACCGGGGATGGCTGTGGGTGATATAGATGGCAATGGTTTGGATGATATTTATTTCGGAGGCACTTCGGGTCACCCGGGTATTTTTTATATGCAACAGTCACCGGGAAAATTTGTTCCCGACAGCACCCGTTTCAAACATACTGAGAGTGAGCTCTATGAAGATATGGGTGTGCTTTTGTTCGATGCAGATAACGACAACGACCTCGATCTCTACCTGGTGAGTGGTTCTTATGAAATACCACCCAATCATGCCATCAGCAACGACCGTTTATTTTTGAACGATGGTAAAGGAAGATTTACCAGGAGCGCCGATGCGTTGCCTGCCGATTCTGCCAATGGTTCTTGTGTAAGGGCGGCAGATATAGACGGAGATGGCGACCTGGATCTTTTTGTTGGAGGCAGGGTGCGTTCAGGCGCTTATCCGCTGGCGCCGAGAAGTATGATATTGGTGAATCATGGAGGTAAATTTAAAGATGAAACAGAAGCTTTGTGTCCGGGATTACAAAACATAGGAATGGTGACTGATGCATTGTGGACCGATTTCGATAACGATGGTAAATTAGATTTGGTAGTAACCGGCGAATGGATGCCGGTGGTCTTTTTCCGGAACACAGGAAAAGGGTTTGAGCGATTGACCAATACTGGCATCGAACAACATCTTGGTTGGTGGAATAGTCTCGTAGCAGGCGATTTCGACAATGATGGAGATATTGATTATATAGCAGGTAACCTGGGCCTCAATTCCAACTATACAGCTACTTTAACCGAGCCAATGACTTTATTGGCGAAAGATTTAGACAATAACGGCTCCATCGACCCCATGGTATTTTGTTATGGCAAAGCAACGGATAGTTCAAGAAAACCATTCCCCATGGCCACCAAAGACGATCTTTCTTCGCAAGTGGTGTCTATGCGTAAACGCTTTCCTTCTTATGCGAGCTATGGACTGGCAACGCTCAATAATATCTGGCGAGCAGAAGACCTGAAAGACGCAGTAAAGCTAACTGCTACCGATATGCGCAGCAGTTTCATTGAAAACAAAGGGAACGGAAAATTTGAAATACATCCTTTGCCACTGCAAGCGCAACAGGCGCCGGTATATGGCATGTTGGCCAGGGATATCAATGGCGATGGCAACCTCGATTTGCTGATGACTGGTAATGATTATGGTATGGAACCCTTTAGTGGCCGGCATGATGCGTTCATAGGCCTTTGTTTGCTGGGTGATGGCAAAGGACAGTTTACACCATTGTCACCTGCAGAAAGCGGTTTCTTTGTAGATGGCGATGGAAAAGGCATGGCGGTTGTTCACGGTGGTAAGAATGATCTGTTCATAGCTACGCAAAACCAGGATAGTGTGATGGTGTTCGCAGAAAACCCTGCTGTACATAAAACAACGCAATGGATATCATTGCATTCCGATGATTTCGCTGCGGAGATCACCTGGCAGGATGGTCACAGGCAATACATGGAATTTTATTATGGCTCTACTTTTTTGTCGCAGTCATCCAGAAAAATTCCTGTTGATGCACGCATGAAAAAAATGGTTGTTACCAATTTCAGGGGGAAGAAAAGGACTGTGTTATGAAATCGATTACCCTTATCATAATCATGAGCCTGTTCGCGTATATGCCTGGCAAAGCCGCTACGGGAGATGTATTGCGTGACGCCGAACCGGTTCATCGCGCATTGAAAGCGGTAACGGATATCATGGTGCATGATATCTATTCACCACCGGTGGCCAGTCGCATTTATGCGTATGTAAGCGTTGCCGGTTATGAAGCTGCTGTTCCTGCCGATCAGCGATACTTAAGCCTGGCCGGGCAATTACACAGTCTGCAACCCGCGCCATCACCGGCATTGGGTAAGCCCTGCGATTTTACAGTGGCTGCGGTAGAAGCCATGTTGGTCACTGCAAAAGCACTGGTTATTTCAGAAGACAGCATCGAGCGTTTCCGTTTACAAAGCATACAGGAATTTCGCAAGCGGGGAATAACAGAAGATCAATTACAACAATCATTGGTTTATGGCGATGCGGTTGCAGCACATATACTTGCCTGGGCAGCGAAAGACTATTACCGCGAAAGCAAATCATTGCCTCAATATACGGTTACTGAGGATGATGCTTCATGGAAGCCTACACCGCCGGCTTATATGAAAGCCATTGAACCGAACTGGAATAAATTAAGAACTATGGTGGTGGATTCGGCGCCGGCTTTCAAACCGGCGCCGGCAGTAACTTATGCAGCGGATACAGGTAGTGTGTTTTATAAAAATGCGGTGGCTGTTTACAAAGCGGGTTTGCAGTTAACGGCGGAACAAATTGATATCGCTAAGTTCTGGGATTGTAATCCGTTCAACCTGAATGTACGCGGGCACGTGATGTTTGCCACTAAAAAAATATCTCCCGGCGGACATTGGATCAACATCACCCGTATCGCCTGTGAAAAAATGCAGGCCGGTGTATTACAAACGCTCGAAGCCTATGCATGGGTGGCTGTAACCATCAACGATGCATTCATCAGTTGCTGGGATGAAAAATACCGCAGCAGGGTAGTGCGACCCGAAACTTTCATCAACCGGTTCATCGACGAAGCATGGACACCGTTGCTGCAAACGCCGCCTTTTCCTGAATACACCAGCGGGCACAGTGTAGTGTCTATGGCTGCCGCCACCATACTTAACAAACTATTCGGACAATCATTCGAATTTTTGGATGCTTCGGAAATGGAATTCGGGTTGCCTGCACGCAATTTTTCTTCTTTTGAAGCAGCCGCGAGGGAAGCAGCCATCAGCCGTTTTTATGGTGGCATTCATTATATGCCTTCTATTGAGAACGGGGTGAAAGAAGGCGCCATGCTGGGCCTTTTCATCGCTGCAAAACTGATTACCAGAAAATAAGTACAAGACTTATCCTTTTTTAACCGGCTCCTGTTTGGAAAGCATATAATTAGTGGGCGTCATGCCAAATTGCTTCAGAAAATAACGCGAGAAATTACTTTGCGAACTGAAGCCTACCATGGCGGCAATCTCGTAGATACGGTACTCGCCGGTAGCCAGCAATTCAGCCGCGCGCTTGAGCCGTGTGATATTGATCAGTTCAACAGGCGTGAGGTCGGAAATAGATTTGATCTTACGGTACAGAGAAACACGACTCATGTTCATGATCTTCGCCAGTTTATTCACGTCCAGGTCTTCGTCTTCGATATTCTGGTAGATCGTATCGTTCAGCATTTCCAAAAAACGTTCATCGGTCTTGGTATGGGCAATGCTCCGGATATGCACCAGCGGGGAACTTGCAAAATATTCCTTGATCATATTGCGATTGTTGATCAGGCTGGAAATTTGTGCCAGCAAGTGTTCCCGGGAGAAAGGTTTTTCAATATAGGCATCGGCGCCGATTTCCAATCCTTCCACTTTCGACTGGATGGTATTCTTTGCAGTGAGCAACACAATGGGAATATGCGCATGGCCGATATCTGATTTGATGGCTTTGCAAAGGGCGAACCCGTCGATTTCCGGCATCATTACATCGCTCACTACCAGTTGTACAGGCGTGGATTCGAGGATTTCAAGGGCTTCTTTCCCATTAGTGGCGGTCAGTATGGTATATTTCGATTTTAATATACGGGTGAGGAACTCCAGTATCTCTTCCTCATCATCAACAAGCAGAATGGTTGGTTGCATGGCAATATCGCAGAATGATGTTACAATTTGCAAAAGTTATGAAATACAGGGAATAACAGTATATCTTCAGATACTTTTTCTTTACACCCCATCAGTGTAACTTATTTGGCAGGCACTGACCCCTGTAAATTAATTAAATCATTATGAAAAAGCTATTCTTATTTTTTTGCTTGTTGAGTGTTTACGGTCAAATCCTGGCGCAGACCGAAAAAGCGCCTGCCTATCCCCTGATTACACATGATCCTTATTTCAGTATATGGTCAGCCAACGATACACTGAATGGAGGCCATACCAGGCACTGGACAGGAGCGGAGCAACCGTTACTGGGTATCATCAAAGTAGACGGACAAGCCTATCGTTTTCTGGGAAACGAAGGCAAATCTTATCAATCCATTCTTCCCACAGCCGATGAACAGAACTATAGTTCCAAATACACCGAAGAAATGCCTGCGGCTGATTGGATGAATGCAGGTTTTGACGACCGCCAGTGGAAAACCGGTGCCGGCGCTTTCGGCGATAACCCCAGCGTGGCCAAAACAAAATGGGTAAGCCGCGATTTGTGGGTGCGTCGCACATTTACACTCGGCAAAACTTCACTCGACAATGTATTCCTGAAGTTGCAGCACGATGATAATATCAGTGTGTATCTTAATGGCAAGCAGGTATTCACTACCAAAGGATGGACAGCCAAATACATTTATATTCCCATCCGCGAAGCGGCGCATGTTTTACAAGCTGGTAAAAACGTATTAGCCATTCATATTGAAAACACAGCAGGCGGACAATCACTGGATGCCGGCATCGTGCGCGAACAGGCGCCTGTTAATGCTGCGGCAGTAGCCAAAGCCATTCAACAATCTGTTGTAGTAAAAGCAACGCAGACTGCTTACCGTTTCAAGTGTGGCGGGGTTGACCTCTCGCTTCGTTTTACCTCACCGCTTTTACTCAATAACCTCGACCTGCTTGCAAGACCGGTTTCTTATGTAGATTTTACCGTGCAATCGAACGATGGTAAAGTGCATACGGCGGAGTTGTATTTCGGCGCTTCAACCAATATTGCTGTTAATACACCTGCACAGGAAGTAAAAGCAGAACAATACCATGCCGGTTCATTGTCGCTTCAGAAAGCAGGCAGCGTGGCGCAACCGGTTTTAGCGAAAAAAGGCGATGACCTTCGTATCGACTGGGGCTATATGTATGTAGCAGTACCTGAATCTGATGCTGCGAAACAATACATTACCACTGCAAAAGCAGCCATACCTTCTTTCCTCAAAAAAGAAACAGCAACTACGGTTACTACAGGCATTAACCTGGTATTGAATACGGTATTGCCATTGGGAAAAGTAGGCAGTACGGCTAAAACAAAAACGATTTTATTGGGATATGATGATATTTATTCCATCCAGTATTTTCACGACAACCTGAAGCCATGGTGGAAGAACGATCCTTCACAAACCATCGAAAAGCAATTGACACAAGCGTATGCCGATCATCAGGAAATACTGGAACAATGTACCAGGTTCGACGATCAGCTGCATACCGATGCTGTTGCTGCCGGTGGAGAAACCTATGCACAGTTGTGCGAGCTCGCGTATCGCCAGAGTATCGCTGCGCATAAGCTGGTAAGAAGTCCGCAAGGCGAACTACTGTTCTTTTCCAAAGAAAATTTCAGCAACGGTTGCATCAATACGGTAGACGTTACCTATCCTTCGGCGCCTTTGTTCCTCATCTATAATCCTGAACTGATGAAAGGTATGCTGAATGGTATCTTTTATTTCAGCGAAAGTGGTAAATACACAAAACCTTATGCAGCGCATGACCTGGGTACTTACCCGTTAGCAAACGGACAGGTATACGGAGAAGGAATGCCGGTAGAAGAAAGTGGCAACATGCTCTTGTTAACAACAGCGATTGCCAAGATGGAAGGCAATGCCGATTATGCTAAAAAGCATTGGGCAACCCTTACCACCTGGGCTAATTACCTGCTTAAAGAAGGCTTCGACCCTGCAACACAATTATGTACCGATGATTTTGCAGGGCACCTGGCCCGTAATGCGAATCTTTCAGTGAAAGCTATATTGGGCATCGCCGGCTATGCTATGCTGGCCGAAAAGCTGGGATACCCCGATGTGGCCCGCAGGTTCCGCGACAGTGCATTGGCCATGGCACCACGATGGATGCAACTGGCAAACGACGGCGATCATTATACGTTGGCTTTTGAGAAGCAGGGTACCTGGAGCCAGAAATACAACCTGGTTTGGGATAAGGTATTGGGAATGCATATTTTCCCCGAATCGGTTTTTGAAAAAGAAATACGTTACTACCTGGGCAAGCAACAAACCTACGGATTGCCACTGGATAGCCGCAGAACCTATACCAAGTCTGACTGGATCATGTGGACTGCTACACTGGCCAATAACCGCCACGATTTTGAACAGTTCATGCTTCCGCTGTTGCGTTATGCAGCGGAAAGTCCCACTCGCGTTCCGTTGAGTGACTGGCATGAAACCACCAATGGCAAACAGGTAGGCTTCCAGGCAAGAAGTGTGGTGGGTGGATATTTCATGAAAATGCTGGAACAAAAAATAAAATAAAATATTCCCGATGCGGAACAATCAAACAATCATTTTAAAAACGATAAGCATCTTCGGGATGCTTATCGTTTTATTAGGCCTGACTTCCGTTCATGCGCAACATCCTTCAGCCATATACTTGCAACGTGCCGGGGTAGTGCACGATCATATTTACAAAGAGTTTTATGACAGCTCGAAACAGTTGTTCAAAGAAAAAACAGTATTGAGAAAAGATGAAAGGCCTTATTCCTACCTGTGGCCTTTGTGCGCATTGGTTCAGGCGGCCAATGAAATGGAAGTATTGGATCATGCTACAGATTACATGGGGCCGGTAGACCGGGCTATCGCGCAGTATTACAGTCCTTCCAAACCGCCCAGTGCAGGTTATGACTCTTATGTAGCAGGAGATGGGGGAGGCGACCGGTTTTATGATGACAACCAATGGATTGGGTTGGCCTATACGGATGCGTATCAGCGAACAAAAAAGCCAACATACCTGCAAATGGCTACAACAATTTACCGGTTCATGCTTACGGGTTATGATACTGTTTCAGGAGGAGGCATGTATTGGCAGGAGTTTCATAACAACAGCAAGAATACCTGTTCCAATGGCCCGGGCATTTTGCTGGCGCTGCAGCTCTACAGATCAACCCATGAAAAGAAATACATCGATACGGCCATCCTGCTTTATAACTGGGTAAATGCACGCCTGCAGTCACCCGATGGTTTGTATTTTGATGCTTTGAAATTGCCATCCGGAAAAATCGATGAGCGAAAGTACACGTACAACACCGGCACCATGTTGCAAAGCGCTGTTTTGTTGCATCAATTAACAGGGAAGGATCAATATTTATCACAAGCTAAATCCATTGCCGAGCAATCGGCGCGTTATTTCTTCAAAGACGGACTCCTGCCCGGCAATTACTGGTTCAATGCTGTTTTGATGAGAGGATATGTTGAATTATATAAGATTGACAAACAGCAGACTTATATGCAGTTATTCAAAAAATACCTTGATGCGGTCTGGGACCACCAGCGGGATGAGCAGGGACTGATTGGCACAAAGCAGGTCAAGACCCTGCTTGACCAGGCGGGATACCTTGAAATGCTTGCACGAATGGCTGCTTATTTTCAAAGCCGTGACTGATCTTTTATTTCCTGATGGTTCTGCAGCCGAATATTCTGCCGGCGGTCTTGCCATTGGTGGCTTGTACCCTTACAATGATCTTGTTCTTGTTTTTTGTCAATGATTCAGGTATCGGGTATTCTTCGGTGAAGAATTTACCCGGTGTGCGGCCTTTTAATTCAACAGCGGCAATTTTCACTCCATCTATTAAAATGTCGAATGATCGGTTTTTATCGTCGCCAATATAAGTGCACAATAATGCATTGGTTTGATGGGGGGCCACGGTCATATCGAATGAAAAAAATCCGTTGCTACGCGCTTCCCTGCCGGTTCTTCCCAATGCATCGCTTGCATAAGATTGCTCGCTTGCCTGTAAATGATGATCACGTTCCGGTTGCATTTCACCGAGCCGCATGATATCGATGGTTTGGGCTTCTATTTCCTGTTGTTTTTTCTTTTCCGCTTCATAGTCGGCCTGACGGGTATTCCATTCGGCATTGGTAAAATAATCCCAATAAACACTGTAATGGTTATGGATGTTTTGATAAAATGGTGTAAGTGTTACGTCGAATGGTTTCCCTGTGCCATTGGTGTGGAATGACAATGGCTGCTGGCTATTCTGTACTACCCAATCGCTTACCTGGTGGTTATCGGTGAGGAGTACCGGTGTGCCATATACCGGATCGGGCATGGTATCACCCAGGTTGCCTGCGAGCAGCAGTGGCCCGTATAGAATGGCTACCCGGTTGGCATTATCGGGCATGCTTTCTGTGTATAAGTGCATGGAGAAATGAATGTTCAGCCGGTCGTTGTTATGCCATGTTCGATGAACGGCCAGGTAGCCTGTTGAATCTGGCTTTACTTCAATCGATTGATCGTTGACGGTTATTGTTGCGCCGCTGGTGGCCCACCATGGTTGCCTGATACGGATGGTAAAATCGGCTGGTTTGTGTGTGGTGATGGTTAATGAGGTGGACGCATTTTGGGGATAGTTGGTGTTTTGTGTAATGATCCGTTGTTTATCCTTCCAGTTTAATTGAGAAGGGATGAACAGGTTTACATACAAACTGCCGTCAACTCCTTCGAAATAAATGTTCTCGCCGTATTTAGAATGGTTTTCCATGCCGCTTCCCACACAACAGGTAAAGGTGTTGAAAGAATCGCTGAATTGTTTTTTGCCGCCCATGCGCAAAGGTTCGAAGTACAGCGTCATGGCAGTGTTTGGATTTTGAGAAGCCAGGATATCGTTATACAAAGCGCGTTCAGCATAATCGATCAGTTGGCTGTTCGGCTGCCAGCAAAACAGGTGGCCGGTCAATTTCAGCATATTGTAGGTACAGCAGGTTTCTGTGTTGTTATCGCTCAACGCGTCATTGAGTTTATTGGCTGCGCCCAGGTATTCATAATTGCCGTTGCCGCCATTTACATACGTGTGACCATGCACCAGTATGTTCCATCCCCTGGAAGCAATGGTATGATCTGCATTGTTGTTGGTGAGTTCATACTGCCTGGCGCTGCCGATCAGCTTGGGGATATTGGTATTGGAATGTTTGCCTGCCAACGGATCTTCTTTTCCTTCCGCTAGTGGTTGCATTACAAAATCATCATAGAATTGATAGGAGAGATCAAGGTATTTTTTCTGACCGCTGAGGCTGTAGAGGGTTGCCAGTACATCATTCATGCCGCCATATTCGCACCGCAGCATTTTCTGCCGTTGTTCATTGGTAAGGCCGTTAACGATGGTGCCCGTCCAGTCGGCTATTCTGGCCACAATCTTCAAAGCCTGTTTGTTACCTGCATAGAGATAAGCATCTACCAAACCTGCCATTATTTTATGCACCGTGTACCAGGGACTCCAGGCGCCATTCAAATCGAAACCACCCGATTTAATGATGCCATGCTGCACTTTGTACCACAGGGAATCTTCATTCGGTATGGCGCCTACGTAACCTGTTTCGCGTGCCGCCTGGCATTTAGCCAACTCATGTACAATATAATTGATACGGTCTTTGAATGCTTTATTGCCGGTGGAAGCATACATCATGGCACAGGCCGATAAATAATGCCCGAGGGTATGACCAGAGAGTCCGGCGTTTTCCCAGCCGCCATAAATGGAGTCTTTGGGAGCCAGCCCGGCATTTTTATAAAAGCGATACAATAACCTGTCTGGCTTCAAGGCCAATATATAACCACTATCCGCCTTCAGTGCCTGCCTGAAAGGACTGCCATCCAGCAATTGAACAGCTGCCAGGTTGAACGCATAGGCTTTTAATTCAGCCACTGGTCTGATCTTCGTTTTATTGTCATGCCTTTCAGGTAGATAAGATTGCGTAAATCCTATATGCTGCGCCAGGCAACTGCCGATTAATAACAGGTATGGTAATCTCTTCATAAAAAATGTGTTGCTAAATTTAATTACGTTTAATGATGTATAACGATTTTTCTGGCGGATAAGCTAAACATTTTACAGGTATCCTATCTTTAAGATCATCAATCAGTTGAATGTAAAAGCAGTGGCAATATGAGCAACGAAAAAAACAATAAGATACTGCTTGGTTCCGGACTGGTGCTGGCGCTGACATCATCGTTATGCTGTATTGTTCCTGCACTGGCCATTATAAGCGGTACCGGCAGCGCTGTTGCCGCATTCAGCTGGGCTGCACCGCTCAGACCTTACCTCTTGGTGGCAACGGTATTGATCCTGGGTTTTGCTTTTTACCAGGCATATAAACCAAAAGCGAAAGACGAATGTGCATGCGAAACAAAGCGCAGTTTTTTGCAATCAAAATCTTTTCTTTGGATCGTTGCGGTGGTTTCCCTTTTGCTGTCAGCCTTTCCCTATTATGCAAAATATTTGCAACCGCAAATCCCGCAACAACAGGCAGCGAATTATTTTCGATAGCACACGCATATCACTGCAACAGTTGGCCGACGCCATAGAAAATGAGACTGGCTATAAAGTAATATCACCCGGCAAATAACAGTAACAGCTGGAAACAAAATCTGATCATATGTCAAATACTGTGCAACTGCAATCAATTATTACTTGTCCCCACTGCGGACATCAAAAAGAAGAAACCATGCCCACCGATGCATGCCAGTATTTCTATGTATGTGAAAACTGCCAACAACGCCTGCAACCCAAGGCGGGCGACTGCTGTGTGTATTGCAGCTACGGTTCGGTTAAATGCCCGCCTGTTCAACAAGGAACCTGCCATTGCTGAAGAAATAATTTTCCCGATAAATAGAAGAATCCTGGTTGAAAATCAGAAAAGCTGCTGCAACTTGCAGTCCATTCGGATAATAAGTGTATTATTAAAAGTTGTATGCAAAAAATAACCATATTTCTCCTGCTTTGCCTGGCCCTGGCCAACCCTTCCATTGCACAAACGGTTTCGGCTTATAAGAACGCCCGTCTTCCCATAGAAGTACGTGTAAAGGACTTGCTGAAGCGCATGACGCCGGAAGAAAAATTCTGGCAACTGTTCATGATACCGGGCGACCTGGGTAATGATCCTTCAAAATATAAGAACGGCATTTTTGGTTTCCAGGTAAATACAGTACAGCAACAGCATGGGGCTGCTGCGCAGCTGTTGAATTATCAATCCGGACAAACCGCGCAACAAACCCTTCAAAAGATCAACAGTATACAGAAGTATTTTGTAGAACAAACAAGACTGGGCATTCCCATCATTGCTTTTGATGAAGCATTACATGGTCTTATACGGGATGAAGCCACTGCTTTCCCCCAGGCGATTGCCCTGGCAGCTACCTGGGATACCATATTGATGAACAAAGTGGCTGCTGCCATTGCCAATGAAACAAAATCGAGGGGTATTCGCCATATTCTTTCACCTGTGGTTAACCTGGCCACCGATGTGCGCTGGGGAAGGGCAGAAGAGACTTATGGAGAAGACCCGGTGCTCTCGGCAGCCATGGGTGTAGCTTTTGTAAAGGCATTTGAACAAAGAGGTATCATCACCAATCCCAAACATTTTGCGGTGAATCATGGCGAAGGTGGTCGGGATAGTTACCCGATCCATTATAATGAAAGGCTGCTCGAAGAAACTTATTTTGTTCCCTTCAAAGCGGTGATACAGAAAGGAGGCGCCAGGAGTATCATGACGGCTTACAATTCGCTGGATGGTTCGCCCTGTTCTGCCAACGACTGGTTGCTGAATAAAAAACTCAGGAAAGATTGGGGGTTCAAAGGATTTGTGTTGTCCGATGCCGGAGCCACCGGTGGCGCCAATGTATTACATTTTACGGCAGCAGATTATGCAGAAGCTGGCAAGCAGGCTATTGAGAACGGATTGGATGTGATCTTTCAGACTGCGTATGAACACCATCAATTGTTCGAAAAACATTTTCTCGATAAGAGCATGAGACCGGGCGCCATTGATAGCGCCGTAGCCAGGGTATTAAGGGCGAAATTTGAACTGGGTCTTTTTGAAAAACCTTATGTAGATGCATCGATGCTGGAGCAGTGGAGCATCCAGCAACACAGAGAACTGGCCAAAGAAGCAGCCATCCGTTCAATGGTGCTGCTGAAGAACGATCACCAGGTATTGCCTTTTACCACATCCATCAAAAAAATTGCGGTGCTTGGTACAGACGCTGCCGAAGCGCGGCTGGGTGGTTACAGCGGCCCAGGTATTCATAAGCAATCCATCCTGGCAGGTATACAGGAAAGAGCCGGAAATAATTGGCAGGTAGTGTATGCACCCGGACCCGGAAGGCAACATCAACCATGGACGATCGTTCCGGATAGTTGTTTATTTACCATACAAAACGGCAAAAGGGTAGCAGGACTATCAGCAGATTATTTCAACGACATCAGTTTACAAGGAACGCCGGCATTATCAAGAGTGGATGCATCCATCAATTTTCAATGGACCTTGTTCTCTCCCGATCCCGCAAAGATCAATTATGATTTTTTCTCTGCAAGATGGACAGGAAAAATACAATCACCTGTAACGGGTAATGTGAATATTGGCATCGATGGCAACGACGGATACCGCTTGTTCATCAACAACCAACTCATCATCGATAATTGGCAAAAACAGAGCTATACTACGAAGCTGGCCAATTTTCATTTTGAAAAAGAAAAAGCTTACGATATCAGGGTAGAATATTTTGAACCGGCTGGTAATGCACGGTTCCACCTTATTTGGAATGCAGGTGTGCAAGACAGCAGCGAATACAAGATACAGCAAGCAGTGAATGCAGCAGCCGGCGCTGATATAGCAGTAGTGGTTGCTGGTATTGAAGAAGGAGAGTTCAGGGACAGGGCTTCACTGGCGTTGCCGGGCTTGCAGGAAGAAATGATACAGCGTGTAGCTGCTTCTGGTAAACCGGTTGTGGTATTGCTGGTAGGCGGCAGCGCTGTTACTATGCATAACTGGCTGGATAAAGTGAACGGTGTATTGGATGTGTGGTATCCGGGCGAAGCAGGCGGAGATGCAGTGGCGGCTATTTTATTCGGAGACCGGTCGCCTTCGGGTAAACTGCCCATTACATTCCCTGTATCGGAAGCGCAACTGCCCCTGGTTTATAACCACAAACCTACCGGCCGCGGCGACGATTACAACAACCTTACCGGAATGCCGCTGTTTCCGTTTGGATTCGGGTTGAGTTACACAAGTTTTACCTATTCGGATCTCCGGTTGGCGAAACATGTGATCAAAACAGGAGAAACATTGTCGCTCAGCTTTAAACTGAAAAACACAGGTAATTATAAATCTGATGAAGTGGTGCAATTATACCTGCACGATGAACTGGCATCCGTGGCAAGGCCTGTTAAAGAACTGAAAGCATTTCAACGGGTAAGCCTTGATAAAGGAGAAGAAAAAGAAATCCGTTTCAACATTACACCCGATATGCTCACCATGTTGAACATAAACATGAAAGAAGTAATTGAACCGGGGCAATTCCGGATCATGATTGGTAGTTCCAGCAACGACATGCGGTTGCGGGAAATATTTCAAGTAAAATAGTCGACACCCTGAAAGTACTCAGTCAGGTCAACGCAATCGTTTGTCTGATTTATTCCTTGTTCAGTCTTAGCGCTAAGGAAATGCTGCGTGATGAATGAAAGTAATTAATTTAGCCCCTTTCATAATCAGTGAGTACACATTTTACTAAAAATCAATTGACATTAAATTATCTAATCTACGATCACGCATGAAGCAGCTTATTACAATGGTTTGCCTGTTTGTTTGTATACAGGCAGGGTTTGCTCAAAAAAACATCGACCCTAAAGAAATTCACGACAAGATGCAATGGTTTGGCGATGCCAAGCTGGGCATATTCATTCATGCAGGTATTTATGCAGTCAACGGTATCGACGAATCCTGGAGTTTTCATAATAAAAAGATCAGCTATGCAGATTATATGAAACAACTGCAGGGCTTCACTTTGAAAAAATACGATCCTGCTTTCTGGGCCAGCTTAATACAGGAAAGTGGCGCCCGTTACGCAGTTATTACCACCAAGCACCACGATGGAGTAGCTATGTACGACACCAAGCTGAGTAACCTCAGCATTGTGAAGCAAACGCCTGCTAAAAAAGATATGGTGAAACCTTTCTTCGAAGAATTGCGCAAGCGCAATATCAAATGTGGCGCGTATTATTCACTGATTGACTGGAGTTCTGATAACTATCCCGGCTTCCTGAAAGACAGTTCGAGGTATACGGTATCAAAGGATTATGACCGATGGAACCGTTTCCGCGCTTTTTTCCAGGGACAGATCAAAGAAATATCCGACACATTCCGTCCCGATCTCTGGTGGTTTGATGGAGATTGGGAACACAGTGCCGAAGAGTGGGAGTCACAAAAAGTAAGGACGATCATTTTGTCGGGCAATCCAAAGTCAATCATTAATGGAAGGCTCCAGGGCTATGGCGATTATGAAACACCGGAACAAAATTTTCCCGTTTCGCGTCCGGGCTATAACTGGTGGGAGCTGTGCATGACCAGCAATGATAACTGGGGTTTTCATCACGACAATAACTGGAAAACACCCTATGAGGTGATCACTATTTTTGCAGATGTGATATCGAATGGCGGCAACCTGTTGCTCGATATGGGACCAAAAGAAGATGGCGCCATTCCGGAAGAACAAATTCATTTGCTGAAAGAGTTGGGAGCATGGAATAAAAAACACGAAGAAGCCATTTTTAATACAGTCGGCGGATTGCCACAGGGCCATTTTTACGGGCCCTCTACATTGTCCAAAGACGCTACTACTTTGTACCTGTTCCTGCACGGAAAAGTAAACGGCCAGGTGATGATCAAAGGGCTCAGCAATAAAATAGAAGAAGTAACCGTACTCGGCAATGGCACCAAGCTGCAGTCTAAAGTGGTAGGAAAGATTTCCTGGAGCCCTGTACCCGGCCTGGTTTATATCACAGTACCAGATTCAGTTGCAGATAAATATGTAACCGTATTGAAGGTGAAATTAGATAAGCCAATCAGGTTATATAAAGGGCATGGGGGATTGAATTAAACAATCTGATAGATCAATTGTGATTGCTGTTGCTGGCAGCTGGATAATTTTTATCCAGCCAATCTGCTTTGATATTCTTAGGCAGATCGAGCAGCCGCGCATTTTTGAATCCCATTTCCTTTAATGCAGTAAAGGCGGGCCGGATATTCGGACATTTATCGAACGGACAACAGCCGCAATAAATGATCACTTCCGTGTCTTTTTTTACCCCTTTTAAATAGTCTTTTAATTTTTGAATATTACCCGCTTCATGCGCAGCGCCAATATTCACCGATCCCTTGATCAGGGCGCCGGGGCCCACGCATAAAACAAGCATACCATTGGTCTGGTTGCTGGTGATCTTTTCGGCAAGAAAGGCCGGCGCCATTAACTGGCTGCTGGTCCAGGGTTCGTTGTTTTGTGCTATCGCCATATTCCCCAACAGGAACAGGCCGGTAAGGAGGAGGAAAAACGGGTACTTCATGCTTCTTTTTTACAAAAATAATAGATCAGGCTTTCATTTTTGCTGCATCCATTACAATTTTACCGCTACACCAATATAAAAGCTCCTTCCAATTGCAGGAATGATACCGGGACCTGGATACTCGTCTGTACGGCGGGTAAAATATGCTTTATCGGCCAGGTTATTGATACCTGCTTTTATTGCATAGTTGCAGATCTTATAAGTAGCGCTTAAATCAAGCACAGTATAAGCGGGAATGTATCCTGCAATGGGATCGCTGCTGCGCACTACGTTTGATGCATCTCCATAGGCATCGCCCGTACGGTTAAACTGGAAAGTACCGGAGAAACGGGGACTGCTGTAAATAATACCCAGTCGGTTAATTGTTTTAGCAGAAGCTTCCACGCGCTTGCCATTGAATTCACCGGAAGTATATTTCGCATCGATGAAAGCGAGCGAGTTAAAAATACTTATGCCGTTTTTAGAAACAGGATTCAGGTATTTCAGGAGGTTGAATTCTATATAGCTTTCAATACCCTTGTGCACACTGTTGGCAATATTGGTACGATAGGAATATTGATTTCCCTGGTTATCTGTTTTCAGTACTACACCGATGCGGTTGTTGTAAAGCAGGTAGAAGCCGCTGATATCGAAATTCAGGAAATTCTTAACCGTACCACGGTATCCCAGGTCGGCATTGAATCCCGATGCATCTTTCAGGTTCGGATCTATTTTAGAAGTAACCCCAAATGGCTCCAATTGGCTATAATCGATCGGACGGTAAGCCTGGCTGATGTTTCCATACAGGCTTGTATTGTGTGTGGGTTTGTATTCAAGACCCAATCCGAAAAGCGGAAAATAACGGTTCCGGCTTTGATTGGCCACCATCTTATCCAACCCGTTAACTTTATACCCTTTAGCGGTACTGTGCAGGTATTCAAAACGGAAACCAGGTGTAACGGTAAAGTTATCCGCTACCTTAAAAATATTTTCTACGAAAGGAGCGATGTTGGTAGTGGTAAAATCAAGATTGTATCCCCAGTCACCATTAATGTGCAGGTCAAAATCGCTGGCGGTAGTGCCTTCACCGCCACCTTTCCTATTGAACCATGCATAACTGTAGTGGAGCCCGCCTGCCAGTACAGATTCATTGTTGCCTAAAGCATAACGGTGAGATATCCTGAATTCTGTTGTGGTATTGTGCATGTCTTCAGTGCCCACTTCCCGGGGAACAAAAGCATTGGTAGCAGGATCAATCACATCAAGCGCTTCCGGACCTCCGTCTTCATTCCGCCAAACAAGCGAACGGTTGCTGAACAAATAAGATGATTTGAGGCTGATGGTTGTTTTTTCAGACGGGTTATAATCGAGATAAGCTGTTACAATATTCCAGGGGCTTTTCAACCAGTTGCGCGCGCGGGTAGAAGTCTTGGGATTGGCCTGGAACATGCTGTCAGTAAGACCTCCCGGCATATGTACCTGGTTACGCAATAAGGAATATTCCACGCCTACTTTTACTTTATCGGAAGCGGCGTACTGTACTTTACCAAAGCCGGAGAACTGCCACTGGTCGCTATTGGCCCGGTAGCCTTGCATATTGCGGTATTGAAGGAAGCCATAATAGCTCCATTTCTTATACGTTCCGCCGAATGAATTGAAAGAATTGAATAGGCCATAGCTGCCAACGGTAAGTGAAGTATTGAATTCAGCGGGCTTGTCGGCTGGTGCATTTTTGATAACATAGTTAACCAGGCCCCCGAACTGCGAACCGAACTGCAACGATGCCGCACCGCGCACCATTTCAATACGGTTGACCGCTTCCATGGGGGGCAAGTAATACGCTTCATTATAACCATAAATATCGGAGCTTATATTATAGCCATTCTGGCGTGTATTCATTTCTATGCTTTGCGTGGGGTTGAGACCACGGGTAGCGATACCATTGGCCGTAAAACCACTGCTTTCTGTTTCTACAATATTGAGCCCGGGAATCCTTCCCAGGATCTGGCGGGTATTGTTGATGGCCTTATTGGCATCCAGACTATCAGTAATAATAATTTCATTCTTCTTCCCGGCATAGATAATACCTTCCTTTACATCCATCATATGGCCTACGCCATTGACGGTGCGGTAACCGGTGATGGTTACGTGCTTCAAGGTCCGGGTGCTGTCCTGCTGCGCAAAACCGGTCAAACCACTCAAAATCAATAATGCTGTTGCAATTAATCCTTTCATTGTGTTCTTTTGACTAAAATTTTGCGCAAAGTTGTCTGAATTCAAAAGCCGTCACTATCAAAATCGGGAAAATGAGGTTACGAATCATGGAATTTGTGGGTGCAGGACAGGACATGATGGCCGGTTAAGAGAGGAGAAATAGATTTGCTTATATGATGCTGATTACGCTTGCCGGAGTATTATTCCATTTTTTAGGCGGGTTCGCCTCAGGTAGTTTTTACATGCCTTTTAAAAAGGTAAAAGGCTGGAGTTGGGAAAGCTTCTGGATCGTGGGAGGGATCTTCTCCTGGACCATCGCCCCGCTCGTGGCAGCCTGGCTCACCATCCCCGGATTTGTAGATATCATCAGGCAGGCGCCTAAGTCGGTGATCGGCTCTACTTACCTGATGGGACTACTTTGGGGTATCGGCGGACTCACATACGGTCTGGGTGTTCGTTACCTGGGCGTGGCATTGGGTAGCTCCATCATCCTGGGGCTCTGTTCGGTCTTCGGCTCCCTGGTGCCATCTGTCTATTATTATTTCAACCCGCAACCGGGAAAAGATACCATTGCCGATCTGTTCACACATACCTGGGGACAATGGGTACTGGCAGGATTGGTACTTTGTATCATTGGCATCATCATTTGCGGCAAAGCGGGCAGTATGAAAGATGAGGAAATGGGGCATGCGAAAACAGATGCTTCCGGCAGTGAATTCAACATCACACGCGGATTAACACTGGCCATTATATCGGGTGTGCTCAGCGCCTGCTTCAGCTTTGGTATAGAAGCCGGCAGCAGCATGGCTATTGTGGCCAACCAGTTGTGGAAGACGGCCAATCCCGCTGAAACAGGGGAGTTCCTGTTCAGAAATAATGTGGTATTTGTGGTTATATTGTGGGGCGGACTCACCACTAATTTCATCTGGTGTATGGTACTCAATGCACGCAACAAAAGCTTTGGCGATTATACCAATCGTGCAACGCCTTTGCTGAAAAATTATTTGTTGTGCGCACTTGGCGGTGTCACCTGGTTCCTGCAGTTTTTCTTCTACGGTATGGGAGAAAGCAAAATGGGTAATGGCGCCAGCTCCTGGATATTACACATGTCTTTTATCATACTCATAGCCAATATGTGGGGTATCCTGTCGAAAGAATGGAAAGGTACCCATGGGTCCACCAAACGAACCATTGCGATAGGCATCGCTACCATCATCGCTTCGGTATTGGTAGTAGGGTATGGTAATTCAATCAAATAGATGAAAATGCAATTCAAATACGTAAACTATTTATGGGACGAGCGTGAGGCCGCTGCGCTCGCAGGTGATGAAGTGGCCCTGCTCATTTATCGCTCTAATTTATTGGGTGCAGATCTTCGTTTAACCAACTATGGCGGAGGCAATACATCATGCAAAGCCATGGCGAAAGACCCGCTCACGGGTGAAATGAAAGAAATTATGTGGGTGAAGGGATCTGGTGGCGACCTGGGCACGCTGAAGAAAAGCGGCCTCGCGGCATTGTATGTAGATCGCTTACGCAGCCTGGAAAATGTGTACCGTGGCCGCGCGCACGAAGATGAAATGGTGGAATTATTCAACCACTGCATCTACGACCTCGCTTCCAAAGCGCCATCCATCGATACACCATTGCATGGTTTTCTTCCTTTCAAACACATCGATCACCTGCATCCCGATGCAGCTATTGCCATAGCGGCTGCCAAAGATGGCAAACGCATTACGCAGGAACTGTTTGGCGGAACCATCGGCTGGGTAGATTGGCAACGGCCGGGGTTCGACCTGGGCCTGCAACTGCGTCAATGCCTGGAACAAAATCCTGGTATCCGCGGCATCATGCTGGGCTCGCACGGGCTGTTCACCTGGGGCGATACGGCTTATGAAAGTTATGTGAACACATTGGAAGTAGTGGAACGTTGTGCCGCTTATATCGAAGAAAATATTCAAAAGAATGGATCTGTATTCGGCGGAGAAAAAATAACAGCACTACCCAAAGAGCAGCGCCTGCAACAGGCAGCCTCGCTCGCGCCTTTGCTGCGCGGGTTTTGTTCCAGCCATACAAAAATGGTGGGTCATTTTACAGACGACGACCGCGTATTGCAATTCATCGACTCCAACGACCTCGACCGTTTGGCGCCGATGGGTACCAGCTGCCCCGATCATTTCCTGCGTACCAAGATCAGTCCGCTGGTATTGAACCTGCAACCGGGCGCCAATCTTTCAGATGCCGCTGCATTAAAGCAACAATTGCTGCCACTGTTCAAATCATATCGCAGCATGTATGCAGATTATTATAACAAATGCAAGCACGATAATAGTCCCGCTATGCGCGACCCCAACCCGGTAGTGATATTATATCCGGGCGTGGGTATGTTCACTTTTGCGAAAGACAAACAGACAGCGCGCGTTGCTGCAGAATTTTATATCAACGCCATCAACGTCATGCGTGGCTCGGAAGCCATATCGGGCTACACTTCATTGCCCAGGCAGGAAGCTTTTGATATTGAATACTGGTTACTGGAAGAAGCCAAGTTGCAGCGTATGCCCAAGCCTAAAGCGCTTTCCGGACGTATAGCGTTGGTAACAGGCAGCGCAGGAGGCATCGGCAAAGCCATTGCAAGAAAGTTTGCAGCGGAAGGCGCCTGTGTTTTTATCAATGATGTGAATGAAGAAAGATTGCAGGGTGCGAAAGCAGAATTTGAACAGGCTTTCGGAAAAGATGCCGTGGCAGCAGGATTGCTCAATGTAACAGATGCCGCACAAATACACAATGCCATGCAGCAAGCTGTGCTGGCTTTCGGAGGCGTTGATATCATCGTAAACAATGCCGGCATCAGTATTTCCAAACCATTGGCAGATCATACAGTAGCCGATTGGGACAAACTCTATGATATATTGGTAAAAGGACAATTCCTGGTATCGCAAGTTGCAGTAGACATCCTGCGCAAACAGGCAATGGGCGGCGATATCATCAATATTGTATCGAAGAACGCCGTAGTAGCCGGACCCAATAACGCCGGTTATGGCTCGGCCAAAGCGGCGCAGGCACATCTTTCACGCCTGTTGGCGGCTGAACTGGGTGCAGAAAAAATACGGGTGAACATCGTGAATCCCGATGCGGTGATCGCCGATTCCAATATCTGGGCCGGCGGCTGGGCCGAAGGGCGCGCAAAAGCTTATGGCATCAGCGTAGAAGAATTACCTGCTTATTATGCCAAGCGTACTTTGCTGGGAGAAGCCATCCTGCCCGAAGATATTGCCAATGCTTGCTATGCACTGGTTAGCGGATTGCTGAACAAATCAACAGGCAATGTATTGAATGTGGATGGAGGCGTTGCCGCAGGATTTTTACGCTGATAGGATGGCAGGTGATGAATAAGGTTTGATATTTGATAAAGATTGCTAAACGATAGAACAATGCTTGTCCACAAAGCCGCAATAACGGCACACAATGAAACTCATTATGCGCAACATGCAAAAGCGTTGGCAGCGCTGAAAGACCGTATTGCTGATCCCGAGCGCGTGATCAAGTTGGTGCAGGAATTCCAGGTAGCGATCCCTTCCTGGGCATTGGGTACCGGCGGTACGCGTTTCGGAAGATTTCCGGGTGGCGGCGAGCCGCGCAGTCTCGAAGAAAAAATTGAAGACGTGGCTTTGCTGCACAGGTTGAACCAGGGTAGTGGCGCTATCTCATTGCACATTCCCTGGGATATACCTAGTAACCCGAAAGCGATCAGGGAACTGGCATCTTCACACGGACTTCGCTTCGATGCAGTGAACTCCAATACTTTCCAGGATCAGCCCGGTCAAGCACATTCTTATAAGTTCGGATCACTGCAACACCTGAATGAGCAGGTGCGCAGGCAAGCCATTGAACACAATATGGAAGTGATCCGTCACGGTGAAGCCCTGGGCTCACAAGCGCTCACCGTTTGGTTATCGGATGGTTCCTGCTTTCCGGGTCAGTTGAACTTCAGGAAAGCATTCCAGCGTACATTGGAAAGCTTGCAGGAGATATATGCGGCATTGCCGAAAGACTGGAAAATGTTCGTTGAATACAAAGCATTCGAACCCAATTTTTATTCTATGACGGTAGGCGATTGGGGACAATCCTATCTCTATGCCAGCAAACTCGGTCCGCAAGCCTATACATTGGTTGATCTCGGTCATCATTTACCAAATGCGAACATCGAACAAATCGTTTCGCTGTTACTGATGGAAGGAAAACTGGCAGGTTTCCATTTCAATGATTCCAAATATGGCGATGATGACCTCACCGTAGGTTCTATCAATCCCTATCAACTCTTCCTTATTTTCAACGAGCTGGTGGAAGGCATGGATGCGCGAGGTATGAACCATGCTGCTGATTTGGGATGGATGATCGATGCTTCGCATAATGTTAAAGACCCGCTGGAAGACCTGCTGCAATCGGTAGAAGCCATACGACTGGCTTATGCACAGGCATTGCTGGTAGACCAGGCAGCGCTGCGCCAGGCACAGGAGAATAACGACGTGGCAGCCGCACAAGAAATCTTACAGGAAGTTTACCGCACCGATCTGCGGCCGCTGGTTGCAGAAGCGAGATTACGTTCAGGTGGCGCACTGCGTCCGCTGGACTTGTTCAGGGAGGCCGGTGTACGCAAAGCACTCATTGCACAACGTGGTTACCATGCCCATACAACCGGTCTATGAAACCGCTTCCAGTAATTGCCGTATTTGATATTGGCCGGACCAATAAAAAATTCTTTCTCTTCGACAGGAACTATGAGGTTGTGTATGAACGGGCTGTGCAACTGGAAGAAACAACAGATGCGGATGGTTATCCTTCGGAAGATCTGGATCTACTGGCGAAGTGGATGCAGGAAATATTCGATCAGGCTTTCGATCATCCGGATTTCAATATACAAGCTTTGAATTTTTCGGGCTATGGCGCCAGCATTGTGCATTTGGATGAAACGGGAAAACTTTTGATACCATTGTACAATTACCTCAAGCCATATCCTGCAACACTATTACAGGAATTTTGCAGTACTTATGGAGGCGAGCGAGCCCTGTCACTTGCTACCGGAGCGCCTTTAACTGGTAGCCTGAATACGGGTTTACAACTCTACCGGTTGAAAAAAGAACAGCCGTCTGTTTTTGCCGATGTACATCAAACACTGCACCTGCCGCAATGGTTGAGTTATCTTTTTACCAAAAAATGTTGCAGTGAAATGACCAGCCTGGGTTGTCATACAGCGCTGTGGGATTTTCAGCGGCAGGATTATCACCCATGGGTACAGGAAGAAAATATGACCAGTAAGCTGCCGCCTATTTATCCCAGTCAAGCCGCTATTCAAATCCAATACCGTGAACGCCCGCTGCATGTTGGTGTTGGATTGCACGACAGTTCTGCTGCATTGCTTCCTTATTTGATCAAGGCAGAAGAACCTTTTGTGCTGGTATCAACCGGTACATGGTCAGTAACACTCAATCCTTTCAACGATAGATCGTTGACTGCGGCGGAACTGTCTTCAGATATGCTGTGTTATCTCACGTATGAAGGCCGTCCCGTGAAAGCGGGAAGACTGCTATTGGGCCATAAGCATGAAGAACAAACGGCTGAACTGGAAAAAGATTTTGGTGTGCAGTCAGGCGCATACAAACAAGTTGTTTTTGATTTGCATTGGACACCCAAACAAACAGATAGTTTTGTTGCCGCTTATCACCAACTGGTTTTTGAATTGGTGGAAGAACAAGCGGCCGTGATAAGAAATGTGCATCCGGAAAAAGACCCTATACGCTTATTAGTGGAAGGCGGCTTCGCACAAAATAGTATCTTTATGCACTTGCTGGCTCGTGCTTTTCCGCATGCCGTGGTTGTTGCGTCTGTATTGGCACAGGCTTCTGCCCTGGGAGCCGCACTCGCTCTTCACGGATACTGGCAAATTGATAAAAGATCTATTTGAATTATCATGAAAAATTATTTTTTTCTTTTCTTGCTCTGCCTGGGCGGATATTGTACCGCATCTGCGCAGGAAACCATTATCCAGTATTTGTCTGGCACCGATAAAGATCATACTGTTCAATGGGATTTCTTTTGTACCGGCGGTATGAACAGCGGAAAGTGGGAAAAGATTGCAGTGCCTTCCAACTGGGAGCTGCAAGGTTTTGGTGCATATAATTACGGACACGATAAAGTAAAAGCAGACGAAGAAGGGTTATATAAGCATGCCTTCAAGGTTCCGGCGTTGAAGAAAGGGAAAAGGGTTTTCATTGTATTCGAAGGCTCCATGACCGATACGGAAGTCAAGATCAACGGACATTTGGCCGGCGCTGTTCACCAGGGAAGTTTTTACCAATTTAAATACGATATCACTTCGCTCATCAAACCAGGGGAAAGCAACCTGCTCGAAGTACGCGTGAGTAAAATGTCGGCCAATGCATCTGTGAACAAAGCAGAACGCAACGGCGATTATTGGGTATTCGGCGGTATTTACCGTCCCGTGTACCTGGAAATTGTTCCCGAAACATTCATTGAAAGGGTTGCAATAGATGCAAAAGCCGATGGCTCTTTTAATATGGATGTATATCATGCGCATGCACACGAAGGACAGGTTATTGAAGCACAGATTCAAAAGCTGAGCGGAGAACATGTTGGTAAACTTTTTTCTAAAAAGGTGAAAGGCGATAAGGAAAAAACATCCCTGCATATAAAGATTGACCATCCCTTGCAGTGGAGCCCGGAGTTCCCGAATCTGTACCGGGTGCTGGTAACGATCAAGGATACCAAAAATGTTATTCACCAGGTAAAACAATCGTTCGGTTTCAGAACGGTTGAAGTGAAGCCCAAAGAGGGCATTTATATAAATGGTGCGAAAGTCATGTTCAAAGGGGCCGACCGGCACAGCTTCTGGCCTGAAAGCGGCAGGGCGTTGAGCAGGGATGTACACCTGATGGACATCAGACTGATGAAAGAAATGAACATGAATGCGGTTCGCATGTCGCATTATCCGCCAGACCAGCAATTTCTTTATCTCTGCGACTCGCTGGGTTTGTTCGTGTTGGATGAACTGAATGGTTGGCAAAAATCTTACGACACTGCTACTGCCAAAAGACTGGTAAAGGAGATGGTTGTAAGAGATGTAAACCATCCTTCCGTTGTAGTCTGGGATAATGGAAATGAAGGTGGCTGGAATACGGCGATTGACGATGATTTCAAGTTGTATGATCCGCAAAAACGTATAGTGATCCATCCCTGGCAGCAATTCGGCAGCACAGATACCAAGCATTATCCCGATTACCAGTATATACAGGCTTCTGCAGAAAAAGGAGAAGAGATATTCTTTCCAACTGAATTCCTGCATGGCTTATACGATGGCGGATTGGGTGCAGGGCTCGACGATTACTGGAACCTGATGTTACGCCACCCGCGCAGCGCAGGAGGCTTCCTCTGGGCATTGCTCGATGAAGGAGTGGTGAGAACAGATAAGAACGGTGTTTATGATACAGATGGAAACCATGCACCTGATGGTATACTAGGACCGCATCGTGAAAAGGAGGCCAGCTTTTATACGATCAAAGAAATATGGTCGCCCGTTTATATTGCTCCCCGGTTGAACAAACCCGGTTTTAATGACAAGCTCGATATAGAAAACAGGTATATGTTTACCAACCTCAACCAATGCAGGTTTGAATGGAAACTGCTTTCTTTCCCATCACCCAAAGATGCAACAACCCTCTCTAAAGTAATAGCAGAGGGACAGGCAACCATTTCTTCTTTGAAGCCGGGAAAAAAAGGCGTGCTGGATTTGCATTTGCCTGCTGCAAAAAACAAAGCGGATGCACTTTACTTAACAGCATATGACCCCAATTATCGTGAAATTTTTACCTGGAGCTGGTTATTACGAACACCTCAACAAACGGCCGACCGCTTGTTGAGGCCTGCAGTGAATGCTTCGGCTGTTAAAACAAAAGATGCAGACAGTTCGCTCGTTGTCAGCAGTGATCACATCAATTATTATTTCAACAAAAGAACAGGGCTCCTGCAGCGGGTGATAAAAGGGAATACGGTAATATCACTGTCAGGCGGACCGGTGCTGGCCGGAGTTGATTGCAGGCTGGATGAATTGACACACCGCGATTCTGCCAACAGTCATATTATAGCATGTACCTATTCAGGCGATGCCTCATTGCATGTACGGTGGACCTTCCATCCCGGACAACCGGTGAAACTGGAATACACGTATGTGCAGACCGGTGAAGTGAATTTTTCAGGCATTACATTCAATTACCCTGAAGAAAAAATAACAGGAATGAAATGGCTGGGCAGGGGGCCTTACCGGGTATGGAAAAACAGGATGAAGGGTATGCAGATGGGCGTATGGCATAAAGCATACAACAATGCAGTAACCGGTGAAACCTGGGACTATCCTGAATTCAAAGGGTACCATGCTGCATGGAGTTGGGCAGTCATAGAAAACAAAGAAGCGCCGTTTACTGTTTTTACGGAGAATGAAAATACATTCCTGCAAATGGGCAAACCGAAGCGACCCAAAGACGCGCCGCTGAACAACAATGTTGTGCCGGAATTTCCCAATGGAGAGCTGGGATTTCTGCAAACCATCAGTCCTATTGGCACCAAATTCAAGCCAGCCAATGAAAAGATGGGTCCGCAAAGCGAAAAAAATAAACTAAGCGCCGACCCTGTTCATGGGGTGTTGTGGTTTGATTTCAGGTAACAACCTTTAAGGGATCTTCACCGACTTCACCTGGCTGGTATGCGCACTGAAATAACCCAATGCGCCGTTAGACAGGTTGCTGGGTGGATTGGCAGGCGTAATATTATTGGTGTTCAGATCGGCCAATGCACGCATATACGTAAAAACGGCTTTGTCGATACACCTCATTTCAACAGTAACAGTATCGCCTGATGCAATATCACGATGGTTGTCTTCTGCCTGGTAGATCAGTGGCCTGTAATAAACGCCGCCATTGTTGATGTAATCGTTCCAGGTGTAGATGTTCTGTACCAGCGCCCTGTTCACGTATTCTACAAACTGGTAATTGTTACCCAGCGTGTCAGGATCCCTGAACCATGGGCGAACCACTTTGAGCACTTTATTACCGAAAGCCAACTGGTCGGCCGTCAGCGTATCGAAATTTACCGGGTAGGGCATGGTAGAGCCGGCGGTATAGCTAACCTGGTTGATGATGGCCTGTAAGGAGTAAGTCCTGCCCGGAACACCAACAGCATTGGGATGCGTATAAACACCCGGGGTTGTTTCGAGCAATTGATAGCTGTTGCCGGCATTGTCCCGGATCTTTACAACCGCACCCGAAACAGGAGGGAAGCTGTTATTGTCGCTGAACCTGACCGACCGGGTAATGATGACACTGGCAGGCCCCTGGTTGTTCACGATCCCTTCAATCACAACCTGCGAAGGCGCGTTGTTTAAATTAACATCGATCACTTTTTTACAGGAAGCAAAAAGGAGCGACAGTATCAACAGGCGGTATGTATATTTTGTAAGGGTTGACATGCGATCATCAGAATTTAAAATTCCAGGTAATACTCGGAATGAATTTGAACAAAGCCGTTCGTAAAGCCTGTGTTTTTTCCGGGTGATCGGGATCATCCTGGAAAGTAATGGTATAGGCATTCTCACGACCATACAGGTTGTATATACCGAAGGTCCAACTGCTTTGATAACGCCTGCTCTTGTTTTTCTTGTTTTCAACAGTAGCAGCTATATCCAGGCGGTGATAGGGCGGCATGCGATATCCGTTGCGTTCGGTGTATACGAAAACGGTTTGTCCGTTTACATGGTATTTGCCGGAAGGAAAAGTAACGGCGTTGCCGGTGTTGTATACCCAGGTGCCAGAGAGTGCCCACCGGTCAGATAATTTATAAATACCAACCAACGAAATATCATGGGTAATATCCTGCCTGGCCGGGAAATATTGTCCGTTGTTGATCTGGTCGAAGCGGCGTTCCGTTTTGGAGAGGGTATAGCCCACCCAGCCACTCAGCCTGCCATATTTTTTTCGGAGCAACCATTCAATACCATAAGCCCTGCCCACACCGTACAATAACTGGTTTTCAACATTGTCATTGGCCCTGAGTAAGGCCCCGCTTTTATAGTCGATCTGGTGCTGCATCCATTTGTAATAAGTTTCAACCGTCAGTTCGTATTGATCGTTCGCTGAGGTTTGATAATAACCAATGGCAAACTGATCGGCTGTTTCGGGTTGAACATTGTTGGTGCTGGGCAACCAGAGGTCTGTAGGACTGCTGGTAGTGGTATTGCTTAAAAAATGCAGGTTCTGCACATTGCGCGTATAAGAAGCTTTGATGGAACGCCGTTCATTCAACTGGTAACTGGCCGATATGCGGGGCTCGAGGTTCCAATAGCTGACAACGGTAGCTCCGGGACCGTAACGCATCGTGTCGGTAGTGTTGCCTGCCGTATCATAAGTATAAAAATTACCGGGGCCCAGCACGGTCAGGTTCGATAACCGCAACCCGTAAATCAGGTTGAGCCGCTCGCTGGCTTTGATCTCGTGAGAAAAATAAACGGCCGATTCGAGTGATTTTTTGTTTTGTACTTTATTGCCTGTAAATGCAGAATCATCTGAAGTAACCCGGCCAGGAGAATTGGTGTGGAAGATGGCGTTGGCCCCGAATTTCAATTTGTTGTTATTGTTGAGGAAAAGGTCAAAATCCTGTTTGAAGTTGAGGTCTTCTATTTTAGAATTGATGGTGAGCAATTGCTTGCCCGATTTGATCTTGATCACATAATTGTAATTGCTGTAGATGAGCGATGTATTGGAAAAGAGGTTCCTGCTGAAAATATGGTTCCATCGCAAAGTGCCGGTGGTATTACCCCAATCGCTTTTGAATGTTTCGGCAAAGCCCAACACATCCCTGCCGAAATAGCCCGAGAGGTAGAGACGGTCGCGCTTGCCCAGCATATAATTCGCCTTGAGGTTGAGGTCGTAGAAATAGAGCTTGTTGTTGTTAACAGTCGTATCCCTGGAGAGCTTCAGGAACTGATCGGCATACGTGCGCCTGGCGCTGATAATAAAAGAGCCTTTGTCTTTTACGATAGGCCCTTCTATGTTGATGCGGGAAGAGATCAGCCCGAGGCCACCGCTTACATTGTAGTCCTTACTGTTCCCGTCTTTCATTTTGATGTCTACTACAGACGACAACCGCCCACCGTATTGGGCAGGCATGCTGCCTTTGTAAACGCTCACGTCTTTAATCGCGTCGGAATTGAAGGTAGAAAAGAAGCCGAGCAGGTGAGAAGCATTGTACACCGGCGCTTCATCGAGCAGGATCAGGTTTTGATCGGCGCTTCCACCGCGCACAAAAAAACCGCTGCTGCCTTCACCGGCCGATTTAATGCCGGGAAGCAGTTGAATACTTTTGAGCACATCTCTTTCACCCAATAATACCGGCAAGAGGTTAATCTCAGAGAGGTTCAGTTTTTCAACACCCATAACCGGTTTGGCTATGTGCTCGTTCTTTCTTTTGGAAGAGACCACTACTTCATTCAACACCGTGCTCACGGGCATTAATTCTATATCGTTGCGCAGATCGGCGCGTAGTGTTGTTTTTTGTGAAAAGAGCTGGTAACCCTGGAAGCTCACATTCAGCGAATACGTTCCCGGCTTAACGCTGATGGCATAAAAACCGTAAGCATTGGTAGTAGTGCCGGTATTCAGTTCTTCTATTTTTACTGCTGCGCCGATGAGTACTTCCCCGGTACTTTTGTCTTTGATAATGCCACTGACAGTGAATCGCTCCTGTGCATTAGCAACATTCCATGAAAAAGTGAAGAAGAAACAAAACAGGGTAAGTATTCTTTTGGTTACAGCAGTCATAGGGCTAAATTATTGTGTTACCCGCGTAGCAATGAACAGCTCGTCAAGTTTGAACATAATTTAACAAACGGGGAAAGCGTACCTGTAACCTTCGGAGCTATTATGGTTTTTCTCCGGCCATTTCCATTACGATGGCCCATTCGGCATCAGTAACAGGTTGAACCGATAAACGCCCCAAACGCACGAGCGCCATATTGGCCAAACGTTTGTCGGCCTTGATTTGTACGAGGGTTACCGGTTTTTTCAGTTTTTTGTGCGGTTTGAAGTCTACCGCTACCCATGCTTCTTCTGTAGTGGTGGGATCCTGGTAGGCTTCTTTTATTACTTTGGCAATACCTACGATCTCGGTGCCTTCGTTACTGTGGTACCAAAAGACCAGGTCGCCTTTCTTCATCGTGCGCAGGTGATTGCGCGCTGCATAGTTGCGTACGCCATCCCAAAATGTTTGTCCGTCTTTGACAAACTGCTCCCAACTGTATTTGAAGGGCTCCGATTTGATTAACCAGTAATTCATACCATGAAAATAAATAAAATTACCATCCACTAGCCAGCACATCAGCCAGGTGTAATACTTGTAAACCTGCGTTTTTGTGTTTGTTGCAACCATCGATGTGCATGAGACAACTCATGTCGGTGCTAATGAGGTATTCTGCGCCGGTAGCAGCGGCATTGGTGATCTTCTGGTCGCCCATGGCTATGCTGATGGGTTCGAACTTAACAGCGAAAGTGCCCCCGAAACCGCAGCAGGTTTCCACATCATTCATCTCCACCAGTTCCAGCCCTTTTACTTTGCTCAGCAATTGCCGGGGCTCCTGCTTGAGCTTGCATTCGCGCAGTGCCGCGCAACTGTCGTGGTAAGTGGCTTTGCCATGAAAGCTGGCGCCCAGGTCATCTACCTGCAACACATTCACCAGGAAATCGGATAATTCAAAAGCGCGGTTGCCGATCTTTTTTGCGCGCGAAGACTGGGATGTATTTTCAAACAGTTTTTCGTAATAGTTCCGCACGAACCCAATACAACTGGCGCTGGGCGCTACAATATAATCGGCACTTTCAAAATCTTTCAGGAATTTGCTGCATACTTCTTTGGCTTCACCCCAAAAGCCGGCGTTGAAAGCAGGCTGGCCGCAACAGGTCTGGTTATCGTTGTAACGCACTTTGCATCCCGCTTTCTCCAATACCTTCACCATATTAAAAGCTACCTGTGGGTAAAGCTGGTCAATAAAACAGGGTACAAAGATTTGAACGTTCATGCGTTTATTTTAGTTTGCGGTTAAGGGCAATCATCTTCAATGCGGTAACCGCCGCTTCTTCGCCTTTGTGGCCGTGCTTTCCACCGATGCGTTCCTTAGCTTGTTCTTCATTATCTACGGTGAGTATACCAAAGATAACAGGCGCGTCGAGCATGAGGTTTAGTTCCAGCACACCATCGGTCACTGCCTTGCATACATAATCGAAATGCGGCGTATCGCCCCTGATCACTGCGCCGAGTGTGATGTAAGCGTCGGGAGGTGTTGCCGCATACGCGTAATGGTTCTTAACAGCGAAAGGAATTTCAAAAGCGCCGGGCACGGTAAGGGTTTTACAATCGATGCCTTGTGCTTTGAGAATTTTCTTTGCACCGGCCTCCAGTTTATTTACGATGGGGGCGTTCCATTCTGTTTTAACAATAACAACAAAGGCATCCTTGATGGAGGGGATGCCTTTGTTCAATGTGGTATTTCCTGGTGTAGCCATTATTTTACACTGAAATCGTTTTTATCAATACTCAGGCGATAAATGTATTTATCGGCCTGGAAACCTTTATCGGTACGGGGAAATTTATCTTTCAATTCTTTGTACAGTTCCAGCGCTTCTTTTGTTTTGCCGGTGGTTTCAGACAGGAGCGCTGCGCGAAACAGGTATTCTGCTGAATTGCTTTCATCGGTCTCAAAAGTGGAAGCTGCTTTTTTGTATGACTCGATGGCTTCGTCTTTCTTGTTCAGTTCTGCATAAGCATCACCCAGGCAGCCATAAGCCATGAGCTGGATCTGTTTGGCATCGGTAGAAAAATCTTTCAGGTACTTTACAGCGTTATTGAAATCGCCCAAACGCAGGTAGCTTACGCCGGCATAATAATGTGCCAGGTTAGCCGCTTTGGTACCACTGAAATTATTGATCACATATAATGCGCCTTTGTATTGGCCATCGCCGTTCAGCGCCAGGTTCAGCGAGTCTTTGGCGAAATAGTCCTGTGCTTTGAACAGCGCTTCAGATGCTTTCTCTTCTTTGGGCTTAACGATGTATTGTTGGTAAACATACCAGCCGCCGCCAATGATAACGATGGCTGCTACTGCAATCATCACCGGCTTTTGGATGCGTTGCCAGGTGCTTTGCAGGTGTGCCAGTGATTCGTGGTGTTCAGAACTCAATTCGTGTTCGTGCTTATCGCTCATGGAAAAATTGATTTGTAATTAAGATAGAGTTAGTCAACAATAAATTCATACTGCTGGTCAATGTACACGTCTTTCAGTACTTCGCTTTCATCGGGCCAGGGGCTTTCTTCGGCGAATTTAACAGAGGCATCCACCACTGCACCGATGCGGGTATCGATCGCATTCAGTTCTTCTTCAGAAGCGTATTTATTAGACAGGATGGTGGTTTTCACTTTCGTAATGGGGTCCTGATCTTTGTATTCATCTACTTCTTCCTTGGAACGGTATTTCTGCGGATCGGAAATAGAATGCCCTTTATAACGGTAGGTTTTCAGTTCCAGCAGGGTAGGACCATCTCCCTGGCGAGCCCTTTTCACGGCACGGGCAACGGCTTCGTGCACGTTTTCAGGAGTCATACCATCTACCATATCAGCAGGCATTTCGTAAGCGTCGGCCAGTTTATAAATATCTATTACGTTGCTGGTACGTTCTACAGAAGTACCCATGGCATAGTTGTTATTCTCGCAAATGAAGATCACCGGCAGTTTCCACAGCATGGCCAGGTTAAAGGTCTCGTGCAGGATACCCTGGCGGGCAGCGCCATCGCCAAAGAAGCAAAGCGCTACATTATTGGTGCCTTTGTATTTTTCAGCAAAAGCCAGTCCAGCGCCTGTTCCGATCTGTGCACCTACAATACCGTGGCCGCCAAAGAAACGATGCTCCAGGCTGAAGAAGTGCATACTGCCGCCCTTTCCTTTGGCGCAGCCTGTGGCTTTACCGTAGAGCTCTGCCATACAGGCATTGGGCGCTACGCCTTTGGCCAAGGCCAGACCGTGGTCGCGGTAAGCGGTAATGAACGGATCGTCCTGCTGCGTAGCGGTCATGCAACCGGCGGCAATGGCTTCCTGCCCTACATAGGCATGGAAAAAGCCGCGGATCTTACCGGCCATTTTATACATTTCTTCCGCTTTCAGTTCAAACTGGCGGATCAGTTGCATCAGCTCATACCAGTACAGGTAGGTTTCTTTGGAGAATTTTGTAGCCACTATACGAAATTTTGAGGGGCAAATATAAGGAAGTTAGGGGTTCAATCATCTTTAGCTTTCCTGCATAAAGGGATAGCCGTAACTCACCGGCGGATTAAAAGTTTCTTTAATGGTTCTGGCGCTCAGCCAACGGTAGAGGTTCAGCATGCTGCCGGCCTTGTCGTTCGTACCGGAGGCGCGCGCGCCGCCAAAAGGCTGCTGGCCTACCACGGCGCCGGTAGGCTTATCGTTGATGTAGAAATTACCGGCGGCATGGCGCAGCTTGTTGGTGGCCAGTTCCACGGCAGCCCTGTCCTGCGAAAGGATCGAGCCGGTGAGTGCATAGGGCGAAGTACTGTCCACCAGGTCGAGGGCCGCTTCGAATTCGTCGGCATCGTAAGTATAGATGGTCAGTACGGGCCCGAATATCTCTTCACACAAAGAAGCATATTTGGGGTCGGTGGTTTCAATAACAGTAGGTTCTATAAAATAACCGTGTTTTTTATCGTATTTACCGCCCACCAGTATCTTGGCCTTCTTGTCTTTCTTAGCATTATCAATATACCGGGCGATATTGTTGAAAGCTTTCTCATCGATCACCGCATTGATGAAGTTGCTGAAATCTTCTACCGATCCCATTTTCATGCTTTGAATGGCGGCCACCAGTTTGGTCTTCACCTGTTCAGCGATGTTGCTGGGCAAATAAGCGCGGGAAGCAGCAGAACATTTCTGCCCCTGGAATTCAAAAGCGCCCCTGGCCAGTGCTGTTACCACTGCATCTACATCGGCGCTCTTATGTGCGATCACAAAATCCTTACCGCCGGTTTCGCCAACGATGCGCGGATACGTGCGGTATTTGGGGATGTTTTCGCCGATGGTCTTCCACATGGAATTGAAAACACCGGTAGAGCCCGTGAAATGAACACCGGCAAAGTCGCGGTGACTGAAACATACTTTACCCAAAGTAGGACCGTCTACATAGATCAGGTTGATCACGCCGTCGGGCAGGCCGGCTTCTTTGAGGATGCGCATAAAGATCTGCGCAGAATAGATTTGTGTATTGGCAGGCTTCCATACTACCACGTTGCCGCACATGGCTGCAGAAGTGGGGAGGTTACCACCGATGGCGGTGAAGTTGAAAGGTGTTACCGCGAGTACGAATCCTTCCAGTGGGCGCCATTCGAGGCGGTTGTGCATACCCGGACCGGAAATAGGTTGTTGCTTATATATCTCGCTCAGGAAATGTACGTTGAAACGTAAGAAGTCGATCAGCTCACAGGCGCTGTCGATCTCGGCCTGGTAAGCGTTCTTGCTCTGCCCGAGCATGGTGCAGGCATTCATCTGGTAGCGGTACTTGGTAGCCAAAAGATCGGCTGCTTTTAAAAAGATATGCGCCCTGTTTTCCCAGCTCATGGCAGCCCAGTCTTCCTTGGCTTTCAGCGCGGCGTCGATGGCTTGCTTCACATGTTTTTCTTCACCCAAGTGAAAATGGCCCAGGGTATGGGCTATCTCATGCGGCGGGTGGATGGCTATTTTCTTTCCTGTTTTTATTGCTTTACCGCCGATATACATGGGGATATCCAGTTCTTTTTTCTTCAGGTCGGCAAGGGCCTTTTTCAAAGCGTTCTTTTCATTGCTGCCCGGAGCATACGACAGTACGGGCTCATTGACAGGCATGGGGTAAGAGAAATAACCAAGACTCATGTTAGGTATTTTATAGTTTTAGCGACGGCAAAGTTACGAATTCGGACAGGCTCAAAAAAGCTCGATTTTATGCCGGGCTTCGTAGTTGAAAGGGATGGTGGTATAGATACCTGCTTTGCCTACACGGGTAGTTCCTTTTACATTCACCAGTACTTCTTTGTTGAAAAGAAAAGTAAGGGCGTTTTTGAAAACAGTCTTCATGTCTACCATGATCCTGGAAGGAAGGGTGAATTCTGAAAGACGGCTGATATGCATTAACGTGTCGAGCTGGTATTTTCCCAGGTAACGGTTATCAATATAAACGTCGCAATCTACTTTTTGCAGGTTAACGCCAAAATGATTGGGGTTGTAGTACACCAGGTCCATCGTAAGGGCTGTCTGGTCATAACCCACGCTCTCCACTTTCACATTTTTGATATCCCGATAATCAAAAGCCTGGGGTTTTGCGCAAGCGAATAAGCAACTGATGGCTACCAGGAAAACAAAGGGGCGTAACTTTTTCAAAACACCGGTTTTGCAGCAAACTTATGGCAAGTCACTCAAAATGAAATCTTAAGTTACTACCTGTCATCCTCCGTGAACAACAGCTACGATATCACTCCAGTGACCTTTATTTTTCAACCCCTCGAAGCAGATGGCTCTGTATTCCTGCACTTCCACATAAATGACCGTCTTAACTGTTTTTTCAAAAAGACCGGATTGTTAATGCCACTGGTAACCCATCACTAAAAAGTTTCGTAACCCTGTCAACTGTGAAGAGAATGTGGAATAGAGTAGGATGTGCCTCTTTTACCTTTATTCGCTAAAACCATTGGAATTGGTTTGTGGGAAGTGGTATGTCGTAGCCCCAAACTTGGGAACTATATACTACTTGACACAAACCTTCCCATCTAATTAATTTCCAGTCATTTATTTTCTCTACATGGTGCATAAATTAGGTTTATGCACCATGTATATTTCAATATCGACATACAAAATGGAAAATCCCACCAAAACCGCGAAAAGCGACCAATTTTCAATAGCGGAAAACTCTAATGTGTGTTTGACAAACATGGAGGTATTAGCTATTGGTGCGAGAGAAATTGAAAAAGCCAACACGCACACTTATATGTCTGATTTGGGAGTTTTCAATGTTATTTTTCGTCTGATGAAGTCAAAGGGGATCATTACATTGAATGATACTGTTCAGGCTTTTCAAGACCTTAAAAAGACTGCGAAAACTGAGGAATGGGCAAATTCAGGATACTACGATGTACCTGTTGAAAGGATATGCCGGATTTTTGAAGAGATGAGTCGCAATGGTATGATCACTATGTATGAAAATGGTAAACTATCGCCATCTCTTTCAGGATTTTATTTTAACCTAACGTACTTTGAAATTGAAGTATAGGTGTATCTCACCATTGATTTTGTCATCTGCATTATCAGTAATTATTTCAAAATAATAGCTGTCAAATGTCTCTGGGTATATTTCTCCAAAATCAAGTATGGCATTATTTTTCAGTTCAATGACTATTTCTTTAAATTTTTCATCTTTTGGATCAGTGATTTTGGTAGTTCTTTTTAGAGTTATCTCAGGATGCCTGTATGTGTAGAACATAGCATAAGTAATATTTGAGTTAATGAACTCACAATCGTGAATTATAATCGCTTTAGTTCCCTTTGGGAGGCTTCCAAAATGAGTTCTCTTTTTATCAGATAGAACCACACGCTGCATCGTGTCAGGCTGTATTTTAGTATTCAAAGCCCTCTTCATTAACTCATCAAAACTCAGATTTAACGAATCCTCATTTTCAGAACCGTTATTGGGTGGCTTTTTATCTTTACTCATGTCGCTAAATTATTGCTTTTCTGTATTAGGTCGCCATATTTAAGCCTGGTTCCTTCAATGCTGCGTATGGTAAAGATCAAGCGTTCGCTGTCCTTGATCTTCCGGGTATTGTACCTGTAAGCACATTCTTCGCAATACCGCTGGAGGTGCTTGGGGCTGACTTGGTGGTAGGTGCCGTATAGTGTACGCTTAAGGATGGAAAAGAAGCCCTCAACGGTATTAGTAGTATATGGACCGCTGACATATTCCCCAATAGAGTGGTTGATGATGATATGCTCTCTATACTCTTCCTGCAAAGTAATGTAAGTAGCGGCAGCATCACTGACCACGACTGATTCTTTAGTGATATGATCATAGATAACAGGACGCAGTGTTTCACTACGTACGTCTGATACCACTTTCATAACAGCAACCCCGCTGTTTTCAATCAAACCTAGCACCGGAGTCTTTTTAACTTCCCTCTCTCCATTAAAGAGTTCCATCCTTTTTTTCTTGCTCTTGTTCTTTTCCTTGCCCCCACAAAATGTTTCATCAACCTGGACAACTCCCGATAATACCGCATGCTCCTTGGGCTTGATCGTTTCCCTGATCCTGTGGAGCATGAACCATGCTGTTTTCTGGGTAATGGACAGATCCCGGCTGAGCTGCAAGGAACTAATGCCCTTTTTGTGGGCAGTAACCAGGTACATAGCCGCAAACCAAGTGCTTAAGGGTATCTTGGAGTTTTCAAAAATGGTTCCTACGGTCACAGAGAAGTTCTTCCTGCAATCCGGGTTACTGCACCTGTACTTCTTGCCACCGTGAAGTACATAAGGCTTCCTGGAACCGCAATGGGGACAAACCGGACTGCCATTCCATCGCTGCTGTATCAGGTACTCCCTGCAAACATACTCGTCTGAAAACCGGGATAATAACTCCTTAAGGTTAGAAAAGGGTAGCATATAAAACGTATTACAATGTATTACATAATAGACAAAAAAATAATCAGCCTTCCTTCCTCACTTTGATGTGTTTTTCGAGCTCCAGGCGCACATAATCACTGAGCTTCCGGCTGTCTTTATCAGCCAGCTTTTGCAGTTCAACTTTTGTGTCCTCACTAACTCTAACGATGATCGTAACTGATTTCTTGCTTTTGTCCATAGGATAAAGATAAACGTATTACTTTGTAATACAAATATTTTCTTCTTGTTTTTTAAAAAATATTGTTTCTGTTCTGTTATTGAGATCCATCAGCAAAAGCAATAAAAAAAGAAGTAATAAGTTATTGCTATTTTTAATTTTTTCTTAACTATGTAGCCAATTGGTTTAGATAATCACGATAGAAAATAAAAACTTGACTATAATTAACCTATAGCTTAATTTTGTTGTGAAAAGAAAATTTAATGTCATTCTTAAATCGGAGGATTATGAATCCTCACTGAAAAGAAGAATTTGTATTGACATAGATACGGCAGATCAAATTAGACCCTATTTGTTAGATGAGAATCCTGATGAGGCAGAATTAATCTTTGAAAAAATATTGACTTTACCAAAATTATATTCTGACCATTATAAAAAGGAATATGAGAAAAATGGAATAGTCGTCTCTGCTTTTAGATTTTTTAATAAACGAAATACAAGGATTTACTGTCAGGAGTTCAGCAATGAAGACGGAGAATTTTTAATCATTTGTTCAGAGATTTTCTTTAAGAAAAGTCAAAAAAATAATAAAGCAAATAAGCCGATAATAGAAAAAATAGCGAATTATGAATACGAATATAAACCCTAATAACGAAAGAAAAAGCAACCCTTTTTTTCGACCTAGAAGTTTAGAAAAGGAAATACAACATGAAGCAAATATGCTTATGTCGAATTTCTTAAATCAGATTGAAACATTTCAAGATGAACAAAGTCTTTCAAGGAAAGAATTAGCGGTAAAAATCGGCACGTCAAGTAGTTACTTAACTCAACTTTTTAGAAATAAAAAACCGTTGAATTTTATAACCTTGGCTAAGATTCAAAGAGCTTTAGGAATAAAATTTTTGATCAATGCAAAATCTATCGACAAAAGCGAAAATATAGTTGATTATAATATGGCGGGTAATATTACTGCAATTGAAAATGTGGAATCAATACCTTTAGCGATTGTTGTCGATATGCGAGACAAAATGAATGCATATAACGCTTGCGAAAATTTAAAGTACACGCCAATTGATTTTAAAGTACATGCCAATTGATTAAAAGGAACAAAAATCTTCAATGATTTATGAATGTAGAACCAATGCAAACCCTTTCTATTAAAACAATAAAAGACGTTTTTTACTTTGCTAATGAAAAATTGTACGTAAACGATCCGAATAAGAACATAAAAATTGAGATTAATCAACGTATTGGCGTGAATTCTGAAAATAATCTCATCAATTTGACAATCATCGTTGAACTTCATTATGCAAACGAATCTGATATTTTAGCCAAAATTGAAGTTGATAATGTATTTCATTTGACGAACCTAAAAGATGTTTTCGATCCATACAGCAAGGATTTTCTGCCAGTTAAAATTATTGTTACAATGGTAGGATTGTCAATATCACATGCAAGGGCTTTTTTCAGTAAAAACCTATCAGGAACAATCTTCAATTCAGTAATTTTGCCTATTACTGACCCGCTTGATGCAGCAAAACATTTTTTTCCTCACCTTTCTTATGATAAAGAAGATAGCTTCTCAATTTGGCTTTAAGTAACTTGTCATTACTTTTTATTTCTTACTATGAGCTTCCTGATTTTTGTTATGAAGACATAAAATTATTGCGACTCATTTGCTTGTCTGCTGTGCCTTGGGATGGCATTGAAGGTGAAGCAGTTCGTTGAATTGACAAAATAGAAAAGCCGTCACAAGACGGCTTTTCTATTTTTGGTAGTGTAGCGCAGATTAGGGTTAAAAGTTAAAACATTTTTGATGTTTTTTTGATTTTTATAGGATTTGGATTTGATGATACTCGGCTATGCGAACTTTTTGGGAGCCGACACCTACAGACCCACTTTGTTAAAATAATTTCGGTTGCATGTTGTTTTTTTTAAGTTCAGCTTCTTTTAAAACATCTGCAGTTGTGGAAATATTTAACGTCTTACCATCCAAGATGTCTTGAATGCAGACCACTTCAATTTTTGGATAAATGTGATCAAACAATTCGTTTTTATAAGTGCCGTACTTTTTCGCTTCTTTTGTTAAATTCGGCATCGGATATAATGTTATTAAAATACCCATTGCGGATTTTTCCCTTTCTATTGTCCCGTTTAAATCACGTATGACAGATGGGGTGAGTGTGTGATTTGATTTTACACTAAACAAGATTTGTTCAGTAGCATATTTATTGTTTTCGTATCCGATTACTGTATATGCAATACCATCAATTCCACCATCACCACCCTTCTTTTCATTAATAATCGCCTTGTTTTTTGAATACGTAAGTATTGCCCATTTTTCAAATTCTTTCCTAGTTCTATCATCCTTTTTATGTGCTAATGCTTCTGCACTTGCAAAATCTTTTGGGGCACCGTTTAATTTAATATTATCTAATGCAGATTTTCCAAAATGTTCCTCCAATCTTTTAAGTATTAACGAGATGCTTTGATAAGTGATGTCAATACCTATCCATCCTCTATTTAATCGTTCGGCAACCGCAACAGAAGTACCACAGCCACAATAAGCGTCTAAAATTACATCACCTTCATTACTGCTTGCCTTAATAATCCTTTCTAAAAGAGCTTCTGGTTTTTGAGTTGGGTAACCTAAATACTCCTTTCCACGAGGGGCTATTGCCATTTGCCACCAATCCTCGGGGACTTTGCCTCTTTCATGTATTTTATGGTCGGCTTCAACAAATCCAGACCCAATTAATCCCTTTTTATAATTTTCTTTAGTTTTCTTACTATGTTCAACCCTTACCTCATCTCTATTGAATATCCAGGTGTTACTTTTATTATACCAAAAAATAACATCGTGTTTTCTCATAAACTGTCTCATGCCGGGTGATCCGGGGCCAGTATAACACCAAATAATTTCATTTCTAAAATCCCCACCTCTTGTACAGAATATTCCATCTAAAACCAATTTTAGATAATGGCTGGCGGTTGGGTCACAGTGTAAATAAAAACTTCCAGTTGGTTTAAGAACACGATAAATTTCAGCAATACGCAATGTCATACTTACAAGATAAGCAAGCAAACTGCCTCGCCCCAAAACCCCTTCAATACCTTGTATTAATGCAATACTCTGTTTTGTAAAAACATTATTGTAATTATCCAATATCTCCTTATATCCCTGGTCAGCATGAATATCCCATTCCCAAGTATCAACGAAAGCTTGTGCTTGGGCTTTATCTTCTTTGCCGATATTGTTGTAAATCTGATTATAATTTCTTTTGGAATTGAACGGCGGGTCTATGTAACAGAGATCAATGCTTTCGTCTTTAATATACTTGCGTAAAACCTCCAAATTATCGCCATAGTAAAGGTGATTTGGGGTACTCTTACCTAAGCCACTGTTGGCTGTTGGCTGTTGGCTGTTGGCTGTTGGCTGTTGGCTGTTGGCTGTTGGCTGTTGGCTGTTGGCTGTTGGCTGTTGGCTGTTGGCTGTTTCATATAATGAAAACTACGTAAGGTATACAATTATTGCAATATAGTAATAACTAACCTAATATTTTCTTTAGTGAAGAACAATATGTTCAGCTTTTTTAAAATGCATTTGTAGCTTGAAAGGTTTATGTTGTACGGGATCTACATAAGGTGGTTTCATCGGTATTACACTGAATTTCACATCCTTTGTATTGATTTTTATACCAAGGTTCTTAAAAGGGTACCGAAGGCTCATTTCAAATAAAACTCCGTCTGCACCCGAGCCTTTAAGAAGTATTCTGTCCACTCTTTCTGAGCATTCAAAAGATGTAATAAGAATTACAGCATTGCCTGTAATGAAGTATAAGGGAACAGCCCTTCCATATTCTGCTCCATAAGATGTGATAATTGATTTTTTCATGCCAATAGATTTGATACTAAGTACGGGAAATTCTATGGCAATTAATAAGGCAGAATATCGAAATTTTTAGCCGCTGGCTGGGGCTAAAGAGCAACCAAACGAGAGAATAGAATAAATTGCCAGCCAAAGATTTTAGGGAAGTGGAAACGGGCTGACATTTTGCCGAGGAAGCAGAGTAGGAGATAAAGATGCCTTATTGCTAAGACCCTTGGAAATGGCTTATGTCAAGTGGTATATAATTACCCCAAACTTTTGCTATTTCAGTACTAAAGAAGTTAGAAAAATGGGGTAAATAACATGTTTTTTCTGAAACTCAATTTTTTAGTAAACAAATAATCTATTCAAATAATTTAAAATCAATTAATTGTAGTTATTTAATTAGAGTTAATAGCGCAGCTATTTTAGTCGTAAAAGGTATCTATTATAGGTTATAACACTATGAATGTAAATATAGGAAATAATGGGCTAATAGTCATTGAAAATCAATATTTTCCAACAATTAATTGGATAAATATTTTGTTTCTCAATAAAGATATAAAAATTGATCTATGCGAAACCTACCAAAAAATGAGTTTTCGCAACAGGTGCGTGGTTGCAGGCAGCAATGGTTTGGTGCATTTATCGGTACCCCTGCAGAAAGGAAGGTCGCAGCGCCAGCCGATGAAGGATGTGAAGATCAGTTACGCTACCGACTGGCAACTACAGCATTGGCGAACGATCGAATCCTGTTATGGACGTTCCCCTTTCTTTGAATTTTACCGCGATTGGCTGGAAGCTTTTTACAAAAAACAGCCGGTTTTTTTGGCAGACATGAACCTGGAAATACTGGAATGGGTGCGCAAACAAACGGGACTGGAAAAGTCATGGGAAGTCCTCGACCGCGAAACAGACCATCCCATCGATCCGCGAGCCATTGACCTGAGGGGGTATTTCATGCCTAAAAATTTCCAGTCGCCCGAGAGATGCCCTCACCCCATTGTGTACACCCAGGTGTTTGAAGACCGCATCGGGTTCCAGCCCAACTTGTCGGTCCTGGACCTGTTGTGTTGTACCGGACCCCAAGCCCGCTTGCTGCTCCAAAACAGCGATTTTTCCCCCGGAGCAAAGATTTAAAGTAGCCGAATAGATTTTCCTCTTAATTTTAGTACCCGTCCCACATATCCTACTGTGTAAGAACTGTATCTGCCCTGCTTAGTTTTGTTAATGAACTGAACCATTGAGCCGCCGATGACCAAACACCGACTGCTGCTTTTATTCGTTTGCCTGGCTTTAAAAGCCTATACGCAGGACTATTCCAATAAAGGCAAGGATTTTTGGTTGGGATACGGCTATCATGTAAGCATGGCTGGTTCCAATGGGGTACCTGTAATCACCGGCGGCACACAGGATATGGTACTATATTTTACTTCTGACAAAGACGCCAATGTAACAGTTGAGGTTCCTGCAGTAGGCTATAAGCAAACCTATTTTGTACCCAAAAACCAGATAACGGTTTCTTATACGCTTCCCAAAACAGGCAGCCAGGATTGCCGGATAGCGGATGCCGGGCTTTATAATACAGGCATTCATATCACCAGCGATGCACCCATAGTGGCCTATGCACACATTTATAATGCGAGCGTTTCGGGGGCATCTATATTGTTTCCCACCAATACCCTGGGCAAGGATTACTATTCGGTGAATTATACACAATCGTCCAATCAGTCTTATGCCAATTCTTTCTTCTTCGTTGTGGCAACGGAAGACAATACAACGGTTGAAATAACGCCTACGGCCGCCAATAAAAATGGGAAGCCTGCCGGTCTGCCATTTACCGTTACCTTGAAACAGGGACAGATCTACAATGTCATGGGAACAACCAGCGGCAACCAGGGTACCGACCTTACCGGTTCGAGGATACGGTCCATCAGCAGTAATGGGAGCGGCGGATGTAAAAAGATCGCGGTATTTTCCGGTTCTGGTAAGATCAGTATTGGAGGATCGGGAACGGGTACGGCCGACAACCTCTTTGCGCAAGCATTTCCCGCGGTGGCCTGGGGTAAGCGTTACCTGACTGCCCCAACCGGCTCACAACCCAATAATTTCTTCCGGGTTTGTGTAACCGATCCAACTACTGTTGTTAAACTGAATGGTGTGCCCTTACCCTCATCCACCCTGATCAACGGTTTTTATTATCAATTCAAGAACAGCAACCTGCCTGGTTATAATCCGGCAGCGCCCAATCTCATCGAATCAGATAAACCCGTACTGGTAGCGCAATATTGTACCACACAAGGACAGGAGGGTAATCCCAATACCTTTCCTTATGGTGATCCTGAAATGATCTACCTCAGCCCGGTAGAACAAACCATCAACAAGATCACTTTGTATTCGGCCACCCTCTACAAGATCTTGCAGAGTTATATCAACGTCATCATCAAAAAAGAAGGCGTCAACAGTTTTACACTTGATGGAACTTCCATGGCATCGAGTTTCCAGCCGCATCCGCAGGATCCAAACTATGCCTACGCCATCATGTCTGTAGGTTCAGGGCCGCATGCTTTGTATGCTGATACAGGCTTCAATGCCATTGCTTATGGTTTTGGATCGGCGGAAAGTTATGGGTATAATGCAGGAACCAATATCCGCGATTTTACACAAGTGGCTTCGTTCCGCAATCCTTATGGCGTGGTGGATTCAGCCGTCACTTGTGTCAATACCGCCTTCCAGTTTTCAGTGCCTTTCAATTTTCAACCAGGCAGTATTTTGTGGGATTTCTCTGCGGCGCCCAATATCAGTCCGAATGTGCCCATTGGTCCTGCCAATGCACCTGCTTACGACAGTGCGGTGGCTGCGAGCGGACAAACACTTTACTACTATAGTACCAAACAGAATTATACATTCAGTAAGGCCAATACAGTTGCTTTGCGTGATACGATTAAAGTATACACCACATCCAACTCACCCGATGGATGCGGCAGCACCAGCCAGTTGTTTGCCATTCCCGTTAGTGTGAATCCGTTGCTGGTGGCCCAATTTACCACCACTCAAAGCGGCTGCGTAACAGACTCGGTTTATATTACCGACCAAAGCACCACCGCGAATGGCGCTGTTACCCGCTGGCTATGGAGTTTTGGAGATGGTACTACTGCGGATAATTCAACTGCTTTACTGACTCCCAAAAAATACAGTACGCCGGCCAGTTATACCATCAAACTGAAAGCTGTCTCCGGCATCGGATGCAGTTCAACGGAAACGGTCAATACCGTGAACCTTTCTTCCAAACCCGTTGCCGGTTTTACCTATCCAGCCGTTACCTGTGTGAATGATAACATTACATATACTGATGCCTCTACAGTACAAACAGGAACCATTACACAATGGACCTGGGACCTCGACAATGCGGCAGGGCCTTTGACGGCAAGCACAGGAGCACAACAAACGACCAATTACCAGGCATTCGGAAAGAAAAATGTTACCCTGCAAGTAACTACCAGCACTGGCTGTAAAAGCGATCTGTTCATACCTGCAACACCTGTCACCATTCACGCGTATCCTGTACCCGGTTTTGTGATGCCTGAAATATGTTTGAACGATGCACTGGCACAATTCACCGATACGTCAAAAGTAGCAGATGGTACTGCTGCCGGCTTTACTTATAAATGGCAATTCAATGCAGGAACACCTCCGGTAATACCCGGACCAAACATAGCTACCAGTACGGCACAAAATCCATCGGTACGATACAATAATTATGGTTATTATAAAGTGAATCTCACGGTTACTTCCAATGGATGTACTGCTGCTATTACTCAAAAATTCACAGTGAATGGTAGTAACCCCACCGCAGATTTTTCAGTGAGCAACAGCAATGCATTGTGCAGCAACCGGCAGGTGGAGATCACCAATAATTCTTTTGTTGATTTCGGTAACCTGAGCTTTATAGAGATCTATTGGGATCAGAATGATCTTTCACAGAAAACAGTGGATTCAACACCGGTTCGATATAAAAAATACACGCATCTGTATCCTAATTTCCAGTCGCCTGCTTCGAAGAGTTTTACCATTGTACTCAAAGCTTATTCAGGCGCTACTTCTTCTACCTGCAGGAGCCAGGCTTCGCAAACGATTACACTGAATGCAAGCCCGAAAGTAAGTCTCACTACATTGCCTGGTATTTGTTATGATGCATCTCCAAGGCTCATCACACAGGCTTCATACAACAACAGCGTATCGAATGCAGCGGGGAGTCCTGCTTTCAGCGGTAATGGCATTACCAATATTGCGAGCGGACTGTTCGATCCCAAAAAGGCAGGCGTGGGTACTTATCCCATACAATACCTGGCAGTGTCTGACAAAGGTTGTCGCGACTTGGCCACACAGAACATAACCGTATGGCCTTCGCCTTTAGCTAAATGGAATGTAGGCAGTTTGCAGTGCGAGAAGAACGCGGTTTCTTTTGTTGACAGTTCATTGGCCAATTATTCCAATATACGCCAATGGAAATGGGATTTTGGTAACGGCAGCACAGCGAACAGGTCTGACAATACTATTTTTGGCGTAACCTATACTGTTGCGCAGACTTATACCGTATCGTTACAGGTGTCAACAGACAGCGGTTGTGTGAGTACCACCAACACACAATCGGTGAAAGTAAACCCATTGCCCAAACCTGCGTTTGCATTGCCGAAAATATGTTTGCCGGATGGCAACGGACAATTCACCGATCAATCTACCATTACCGATGGCTCGCAGGCATTGTTCAGTTATTTGTGGAATTTCGGAGATCCCTTCAACAATACGGCAGCGGTGGTAAAGAACCCATCACATCATTACAGCGCAGTGGGACCTTACCCTGTGCAACTGAAACTAACATCCAAAGACGGATGCATCGATTCATTGACGCAGATGCTGACTACGATCTACCCGCAACCGAAAGCCGCATTTATTGCCAGCCCTTCAGAAGCCTGTATGGGTGATACGATCCGTTTCACTGATAAGGGTAATGGCATCACAAGTAATGCCGTATCCTGGAACTGGACGCTTTCGGGTGGGGATGTTTCTGCATTACAAAACCCGCTGAAACGTTTTACCGATTCGGGAACATTCAACATCAGTTATTATTTCTTCAACCAGCAAGGATGTGTGAGCGACACGGTTATCCAGCAGGTAGTCGTAGATCCTTATCCGAAATTAAAACTGCCTTCGAAGATCAATGTATTGGAAGGAGGCACGGCTACGCTCAGGCCGGTATATGTATACGGAACCAACCTGCAATATTTATGGACACCGGCTACTTATCTTACGTCCAATACAGATTCGACGCCGAAGTCAACACCCAAGTCGGACATTACGTACAAGTTGGTGTTAACCGGCAAGGGAGGCTGTTCGGTATCAGATACCAGTTTCATTAAAGTGTTGTTGAGCATCGATGTGCCCAATGCGTTTTCGCCCAATGGCGATGGCATCAATGATACCTGGAAGATCCGTTACCTGGAAAGCTATCCCGGCGCTACGGTAGAAGTGTATGACCGTTACGGGCAACTCGTTTTCAGATCGCAGGGATATGATAAGGAATGGGATGGTACTTACAATGGACAGCCTTTGCCGGTGACTACTTATTATTATATCATCAATCCTAAAAACGGAAGAAAAATTGTTACCGGATCGGTAACCATCATTAAATAACGCGCATGAACGGGAAAAAGCTATTTGTATTGATGAGTATGGTTTGTTGCATGGCTGCTGCCAGGGCCCAGCAAAGGCCTTATTATACGCAGTACATCATGAACAATTACATCATCAATCCTGCCGTCGCGGGTATTGAAAATTATTGGGATGTAAAAGCGAGTCACCGCATGCAATGGGTGGGATTGCAGGATGCGCCGGTGACTACTTATCTCACCATACAGGGGCCGCTTACGAAAAGCGATTACGACAGGGAGACTGCCACCAGCTTTCATGCCAGTGGAGAGAATCCGCGCGGCCCTGCTTACTGGCGCGATTACGTCGCTGCCGAGCCGCATCATGGAATAGGATTTACCTTGCTCAATGATAAAACGGGACCGCTGAACCGCTTTGCCGCTTATGGCACTTACGCTTACCATATAGGTCTTTCTCCGCACACGAATATTGCCGGCGGTGTTTCTGTAGGCTTTACCAATATGAGTCTGGACGCGAGCAAACTGAATTTCGGTACTACTACGGTTGATCCGGCAGTAGCCGGCAGCGGCCAGATCAACCGCATCAAACCAGATATCAGTGCAGGACTGTGGTTGTATTCGAGAGATTATTTCCTGGGCATCGCGGTACAACAGATCGTTCCGCAGCAGATCGCTTTTTCCGATAATCGTGTTTACCTGGACCAGGGGAAGTTATTGCCGCATTTGTTTTTCAGTGCCGGTTATCGCATGCAGTTTTCAGACGATATCAGTTTCCTGCCTTCGGCATTGGTTCGTTATGTAACGCCTTTGCCACTTGGGTTTGATATCAATTTCAAATTGCAGTACCAGGACCTGATCTGGCTGGGCGGCTCTTTCCGTTATAAAGATGGTTATGCGGCCATGACGGGCATCAACCTCAACCACAGCATCAATATCGGTTATTCTTACGACCTGCAAACTTCGCAACTGAATACGGTGAGCAAGGGAACCCACGAAATAATGATCGGATTTTTATTGGGTAACCACTACGGCGATTGGTGTCCGCGGCATTTATGGTGATCTTCAGAGATCTTCCATGATGATGGCTGTTGAGCTTTTATTATCGGCGGCCTTATCCTTAAGGATCACTTGCTTTTCTTTCCTGTTCTTATCGGATGCAAATATGATTTCGGGGATCTTTATTTGCTGTAAAGTAACAGACACCAGTTTATCGAGGTTCAGTTTCTCCAGTTCTTTGAGGGCCAGTGCCATTTCATGTTGCATTTTGGCTGCTTCAGGTGACTGACTGAATTTTTCCTCCTGCTGAGACAGTTGAATGCATAAATCTTTGCGCGCTTTCTCGATGTCTTCCTTCATTTTCCGGAAAGTACGGTCAAGTTCTTCTTTCTTTGGAATATTACGGATGGATGCGAAGATCGCAGCGGTATCCACAACATTGTTGATCTGCTTTGTCCATGAAGCAGCTTTGGCCATTTCCCTGGATGCGGCTCCCTGTTGTATATTACTCAGTTGAAGCTGCTGATTGAGTTGCTGTGCAGCGGTTTCCAATGCAGCTGAAACCACCGGTGCAACGGCTACCACTTCTTTTGAAGAAGATTGTATTTCCAGGGCAGCCGCTTCCATGTCTTTCCTTATTTTCTTTTTCAATGGCTCGGAAAGAAAGAATACCGGGTTGAAAAGCGGGTTGTTTACCTGTATGGCCACCGGCTCAGCCGCAATGGGTTGCAAGGGGGCTTGCGGTGCTTTAACAAACGCCTTGCTGCCGGTTGAAGATTGTGTAAAGCCTTTATTCGGATTGAACCAGGCAATGGATGCGAGCAGGAGGGTTACCATACCAAAAGCCAGCAATTGCCTGCGATAATTGAAGCGGTTTTCCTGCGGGTCGATCATGCGTTTGATGCGGCCCAACAAATCGTGTTTGGGATTAGCGGCAGCCATCGCAAAAGCGGCGGGTACCGTTTGCAAACGTGCTATTTGTAATAATGCCTCTGCATAAGAAGCGGCATTGTACTGGAACTGAAGCACCCAATCGTCGCAGCTGTTCTCTCTTTCTTTGCGTATCTGTTTGCTCAATAATTGGGTGAAAGGGTTGAAGAAAAGACTGATCTCCACAATCGATAAAATGATATTGAGCAGGTAATCGTAACGTTTGATATGCGCCATTTCGTGCAGGATCACTGCTTCGAGTTGTTCTGCGCTGAGGTGGTTGATACTCGCAACCGGAATCAATATCAGCGGTTTGAGAAAACCAATGGTAAGCGGGGTATGAATAGTTTCCGACAGGAATACCTGAACTTTTCTTTTGATGCCCAATTGTAATGCGAGGTCGGACGTGAAGATGCGCCACTGTGCGGGCATTTTACTGAGACCTGTGTTGCGGATCAGTTGCGTTTTGCGATAACCGATGACCCAACGAATGCATAAGAAACACATGAGCACCAGGTAGGCAACCGATAAATAGGGGAGCCATTGCTCGGCTTTGATCAATGCAGCAATAAAAAGGGAAGGTATACTACTGTCTTTGTTCAGCATTACCTGTTGCCAGCGGTCTGTATTCGACGGCACCTGTGCGGCCATATTGTTACAGAGGGTTGTATAAAACTGCAAAGTAACCAGGAACCATACCAGTATCAACAACTGCGAGGCCACAGCCAGCTTGTACCGGTTGGCAGCATTGAGTCTGAGCACGCTGTTCAGCAACACAAATACCAACCACACCAATGCAGCCTGCCATAAACTGTTGGCAATAGCATAACCCAATGCCTGCAGAAAAGGAGATTGAAAGAGGTGTTGCATAAGCACTATTGTTTTTTAAGATTGTCCAGCATTTTCTGAATTTCTTCGAGTTCTTCTTTACTGGGCGCGTGATTGCCCAAGGCCTGCATTACCAGTTGGGTAGAAGAACCGCCAAACAAGGAATGGATCATTTTCCCCACAAATTGCTGTTGTGTATTCTCACGCGATATATTGGCGCGATAGATATGCGTCTTACTGCTGTCGTCGCGCTTTACAATGCCTTTTTCGAACATGATCTGCATGAGTTTGAGCGTGGTGGTATAGCCCGAGTCTTTGTGTTCGGCCAGTACTTCATGCACTTCTCTTACGGTGGCGGCGCCCTTATCCCATAATACCCTCAATATTTCCAGCTCGCTTTCGGTGGGCTTGATATTCTTTGAAACAGCCATTTGTACGATTTTATTCGTAAGCAATATACGACCTCATTCGTAAAAAAGGGTATAAAATTTCGTTAAACGGCTAAATACCGGTATCAAGATCTGATTATATTGGGATGGGGCTAAAATTTTAAAATGCTGTCAACTGATAATTTGAACTGCGGCCTCCTCCTTGGTCTTGTCTTAAAATACCTTTTTAAATAGTATTCGCCGCAGTTTTAGCTTTTGTGTGATATTGCTGAAATGGCCTGACGCAAAAAAGCCGCAACATTGGTATGCTACGGCTTTTCTGTTGAACGGGAATATTTTATTTGAGTGCTACAGTGTTGTTATGCTGTGTAACTGCTTTTGGTGTAGTTACTTGTTTAACAGCAGTAGTAGCAGGCTGCTCTGCATCGGATTTATGCAATTGCGCCAGGGTAGGAGCAATTACCAATGATACGATCGACATCAGTTTGATGAGGATGTTCATAGAAGGCCCGGAGGTATCTTTGAAAGGATCACCCACAGTATCTCCGGTAACAGATGCTTTATGCGGCTCTGATTTTTTATAGTGTGTTTCGCCGTTGATCTCTACGCCTTTCTCGAAAGATTTTTTAGCGTTGTCCCATGCACCACCGGCATTGTTCTGGAACATACCCATCAACACACCGCTTACAGTAGCGCCTGCCAGGAAACCGCCCAATGGCTCGGGGCCCAACAGGAAACCAATGATCAAAGGAGATATGATGGCGATAGCGCCGGGCAACATCATTTTTTTGATGGATGCCTCGGTAGAAATGGCCACACATTTATCGTATTCAGGCTTGCCTGTTCCTTCCATGATTCCTTTGATGGTGCGGAACTGCCGGCGTACTTCTTCCACCATGGCCATAGCGGCTTGTCCAACTGCGCGGATGGCTAATGAAGAGAAGATGAAGGGTATCATGGCTCCCACAAAAAGAGAGGCCAGCACTTTCGCCTTATAAATATCAATACCCTTGATGCCCGCTACACCTACGAAAGCGGCAAACAGGGCCAGGGCAGTCAATGCAGCTGAAGCAATGGCAAAACCTTTACCGGTGGCCGCGGTAGTATTACCAACTGCATCGAGCACATCAGTCTTTTCACGCACATCTTTGGGCAGCTCGCTCATTTCGGCGATACCACCGGCATTATCGGCAATCGGACCAAAAGCGTCGATGGCCAGTTGCATGGCGGTAGTAGCCATCATACCGGCAGCGGCAATGGCCACACCGTATAAACCGGCGCATTCATAAGAGCCCCAAATACCACCTGCCAGCACCAAAATGGGTAAGCAGGTAGACTCCATACCTACAGCCAGACCTCCAATCACATTGGTAGCGTGACCGGTTGAAGACTGGCGGATGATAGATGTTACCGGGCGTTTGCCCATGGCAGTATAATATTCAGTAATGATACTCATTAAAGTACCCACAGCCAGACCTACTACGATGGCACCCAGTACCCCGTCGCGGGTAAAAGCGTGTCCGCGTAAAGTCATGTTTTCAGGCAGGATATAATAAACAAGACCCGCACAGGCAATGGCAGTGAGGACGATCGATCCCCAGTTACCCATGTTCAGGGCTTTCTGTACGCTGGAAGTATTGATGCCCGCTGTATCGCTGATGCGTACAAAGAATGTTCCGATAATAGAGAACAAAATACCCACACCTGCAATCAGCATAGGCAGCAGGATGGGAGCGTATCCGCTAAAATTATCGGTTGATATGGTTTCCTGTCCCAGTACCATGGTAGCCAGCACAGTAGCTACATAAGATCCGAACAGGTCGGCGCCCATACCAGCCACATCACCCACATTATCGCCTACATTATCGGCAATGGTAGCGGGGTTGCGGGGGTCGTCTTCGGGGATGCCTGCTTCTACTTTACCAACCAGGTCGGCGCCCACATCGGCCGCCTTGGTATAGATACCGCCGCCTACGCGTGCAAACAGGGCAATGGATTCTGCACCCAATGAAAAGCCGGTAAGCACTTCAATGGTACGCAACATATCTTCAGAATTGGCCGCAGCGCCGGGAGCAAAAGTTTGTTTCAGGATGAGGTATACAGCGCCCAGTCCTAATACAGCCAAACCGGCAACGCCCAACCCCATCACCGCACCGCCTGTAAACGATACATTCAGCGCTTTGGATAAACTGGTGCGGGCAGCCTGGGCTGTGCGCACATTGGCCTTGGTAGCGGCTTTCATGCCTATATAACCGGCCACGGCGCTACAAACGGCGCCCAGTACAAAGGCCAGGGCAATAGACCAGTGTGAATGGGGATTGCTGCTGGCCATCACGCCCAGCAGTATGGCTACAATGATGACGAAATAAGTCAGGATTTTCCACTCCGCTTTCAGGAAGGCCATGGCCCCTTCGGCAATATAAGTGCTGATCTCTTTCATGCGGTCATTACCCGCATCCTGCTTTGAAACCCAATTGAATTTAAAGAAAGTGTAGAGAAGGCCCACAACTCCCATCGCCGGAACGGCATAAAACAAGGCATTGTCCATAATAGGTTTTAGTCTGGTTTGGTAGTGTTTATTGAAAAGTCAGCAAAAATAGGGGTTAACCGCTATTGTTCCAATACTGTAGTATCGGCATGGCCTGTGAATACGGAGCTCATTTTGCCCGCCCGCCAGATGGCCGGGTTGAATTTATTGCCCAGGATGATCACGGTGGCGCTGTCGTGCACCAGGCGTTTGAACACGGCGTTGTTCCCGTGCCACCATCCATTATGGTAAACGATGGTAGGTTCGGATGGGTTTACCAACAGGTGCCAGCCCAGCCCATAATTCTTTATGCCCCTGTGTTCATTGCTGTAAGGCTGGTAGGCTTTCTCCAGTGTAGGGAGGCTTACCAGCGTGCCCTGGTACAGCGACTGGTCCCACGCGAGAAGATCCCGCACCGTGCTGTACACATTTTTATCGCCATAAACACAATCCAGTTTTTCGAGCGGGTAAGGGCGTCGGCCAGGTGTATAAGATGGGGTATAGTTACCGGTGTCTTTGATATTAAATACATAGGTATTCTTCATCCCCAATGGCGTAAATACACTGTCTTGCATGTATTGAGGGAAGGGGATAGAAGTAATCTTTTCCACGATCAGGGCCAGCATGGCATAATTGGTATTGCAGTAGCTATAACGCCTGTTGGGTAAGGCTTCTATAGGCGGCCGGTTATTGATCATGTATTGCAATACGATTTCATTGGTAGCGAAACCGGTTAGCTGTGGCGCTATTTTAAAACTGCGGTAACGCGTGACCCATTTGCCGCGCCTGTTTTTAACGCGATAAGGCTCCGTGCGCACATCGGTCATGAAATGATCGTACTTGGGCAGTCCGCTCCGGTGGGAGAGCAGGTCTTTAATCGTAATGCCGCTGTATGGGAAGTTCGGAAGGTATTTCTCTACATAATCATCGAGTGACAGCTTGCCCTGTTCCATCAACCGCAGTATCACGGTGGCGGTAAAGGTTTTAGAGACCGATGCCAGGTGGAAGGGCGTATTGGGGGTGATGCTGTCGCCTGTTTTGAAATTGATGAGGCCATGGTAATCTTCGAACACCACTTCTCCGTTCTTGGCCAGCAGGATACTGCCATTGAAGCCGGTGCGCAGCAGGAGTGAGCGGTACAGGGGCTCTATGGCATTGGCATAATATTCTTTTTCCTTATTGGTGAGCGGTTTGAAATGATTGGTGGGAACAACAGTATGAACATGCCCGGTATCTCCTCCAACTGCAGGTTCTTTAGCAGCAGGAGAGCCACAGGCCATCATCAACGTGGAAAGAAGTGCAATGACCATCGTACGCAACATTAGATTCTAAAATTTACACTAAAGCCGCAAATATAGCCTCCGCCGAGGCTCCGGCCAACTTCCGTGGAAAATTATCCGTATGGTAGTCACAGAAATAACATTTATTTTCGCGAACATGAACAAGCAAGCAAGCACCAGTTATCCCAAAGAAAAAATTAATATTCTCTTCCTGGAAAACATTAGCGACAAAGCGGTAGCACAGTTCAAACAAAATGGTTATGTGAATGTACGCAAACTCACCGGCGCTCTGAGCGAAGAAGACCTGATCAGAGAGATCAAAGACGTTCACCTGATTGGCATCCGCTCCAAAACACGCATTACATCCAAAGTATTGGAAGCGGCCAAGAAATTACAGGCCATCGGCTGTTTTTGCATTGGCGTGAACCAGGTTGACCTCAAAGCGGCTACGAAGGCCGGCGTGGTGGTATTCAATGCACCCTATAGCAATACCAGGAGCGTGGCGGAACTGGTTATCGGTGCCAGCATCCTGCTTATCCGCCGTATACCCGATAAGAACAAGGCGGCACACGAAGGCATCTGGATGAAAGATGCAAAAGGCAGTTATGAATTACGCGGTAAAACGCTGGGTATTGTAGGTTATGGTAATATCGGTTCGCAACTGAGTGTGCTGGCGGAAGCGCTGGGTATGAAAGTGCGTTTTTACGATACCGAAACAAAGCTGCCATTAGGTAATGCAGAGGCTGCCAAGAGCCTGAAAGAACTGGTGGCTAATTCAGATATCATTTCATTGCATGTTCCCGATACAACACTGACACGCAACCTGATCAATAAAAACGTCATCAAGAATTTCAAAAAAGGTTCCATACTCATCAACTATGCAAGGGGAGAAGTGGTAGACCTGAAAGCGCTCAGCGTAGCCATCCAGGAAGGAGATATCAAAGGCGCTGCCATTGATGTGTATCCCTGGGAACCCGAAAAGAATGGTGATCGTTTTGAATCGCCCATGCAGGGATTGCCCAATGTGATCCTCACACCGCATATCGGTGGTTCTACTGAAGAAGCGCAGGAGAATATTGGTGAAGATGTGAGCCTGAAATTATTCCAATACCTCGAAAGGGGCATCACCAACGGATCGCATACAGTGCCCGCCATCGGATTGCCCCCGGTGGAAGGATCGCATCGGATCCTGCATATCCATAACAACGTGCCGGGTGTGTTGAGCGCTATCAATACTGCACTGTCTAAGAATAACATCAACATAGTGGGACAATACCTCAAGACCAATGATGAAATTGGCTATGTGGTATTGGACATCGATAAGAAATTATCCAGGCAGGCGCTTGAATTGCTGCGCGGTGTAAAAGAGACCATCAAAGTACGGATGCTATATTAAATGGCTGATTTATGATTTGACCATTTCTGATTTGATTTGCAGATTTTGATATTTATACATTAAATCAGAAATGGTCAAATCATAAATCAGAAATGTTTAGATGTTGTAATGCATCAATGACTACGCGGCGGATATCTGATAAAAGGTTATCCGCCGTGTTGTATTTGGTAATGTTGATGATATCAGGATTACCTTCCTTGAAATATTCAAGTCCTTTTTCTGCGCCAGTGGTTAAAAATTCTAGTGTGCGGATGGTATAGGTTTTTTCCGGGTGAATGGTTTTTTTGTTGATCTGCCAGTTGTTATCCTGGTAAAACAGGTTTTTACTCATTTGCAGGAAGCCGCCCAGGTCCAGGCGATCATTGTTGCTTTGCAATATCTTCAATAACAGGCTTCCTTTCATTTGTACATCGCATACCACGCCGCCAAAAGGTAATATCCGTACAATATCCATTTCATTGATGGGGCCCTGCACCATATCATCGATGCGGATGGAACCACTGTTTAAAATAGCGGCATCTGCATGCGGTTGAGACAATAACATACTTTCCGTAATGAGGGTACCCAGGTTGGTTTGGTGATAACGGATGGCCGATTCCAGTCCATTCAGCGGTGTGGTAACAACAGCCAACTGGTGTGTGGGATTGATGCCATTTTTGATATACGAGTTGTATATCCTGTCTTCCCATTTTTTTACCTGCGCTATTGCAGCGGTATCGGCTGTGATGCTGCTGTCGAGCGCTATCAGCGTGCTTTGTATCTGCAGGTTGCCATTGCCGTCTTTATAAATCAGGTGTTTGTAAATTGTTTTGGCGTTGGCATCCGCTTTGGCTACAAAGCGGTCTTCTACGGGTACGTACATGTGCTGGTGTTCATGTCCGCCCAGGATACCCCTTATGGCAGGCAGTTGCCTGAGCAGGGTACTATCGGCCTTATAAGATAAATGGGTAAGTCCGAGTATGCAATTCACCTGCTCATCCGTTAAGGCCGCGATCTCGCGCGATACGGCTGCATCGGACGATTCATACTGAACAAAATGCTGCTGGTTGGCATCAATGGTAAGTGCGAAGAACCCGATGCGAAGGTTGCTGAGTGGCGACCATACGATGTGTTGCACAAAAGGCACTTGCAAACCACGTAGGTTTTTATAAAAAGGAGATAGCTTATTCAGGCTGTCTTTGTACTGCACATTGGAACTGATCCAAAGGAATTGTGATTCGTTGATCCTTTTTTGCAAAGCCGCATAGGGAATATCGAATTCATGGTTACCGAATGTAACCATGTCAATACCCACGGTATTCATCAGGTCTACCATTTGAGCGCCGTTCACACGTTCGCCGTTTAGCTTGGCGGTGCCCATCACAGAGGGACTTAAAAAATCGCCAGCTAATACAGCGAGGGTGGGGTATTTTTTCCTGGCATCGGCGATCACAGATGCTACGCGGGGCATGCCGCCTTTACGGCCGCCTTCGAGCGGACCGATCTCATACACATCGTTGAGTTGAATGATACAGGCTGTATCTGTTGATACCTGCGCTTGACCTTTGATGATGGGAAATGATAGGATTAGTACACTGATCAGCAATCGTTTCATGCGGTTGATTTCTATTTTAAATGTACTGAATTTGTTACGGCCGTTGCAATGCCGTTAAAATCTTTTTTCCCCGCACGCGAAAAGCGGCTGTTTCTGTTTCCCATCTTTCTTCAATAATAGTTTTCAACTCTTGCCTGATCTCCGGGTATATTTTGGAAAGCCTAAAAAGGGTAGTGAGGGAAAATGCTTTGATGGCTACCGGAGTGGCAGGTGTTTCAATGAATGTGAAACAGCTATTCATGATCTCGCCATGAAAAGCTTCGGGTAATTCAATCTCCTGCAAAATGCGTACGGCATTCCTGGTAACGGCGGGATGCGCCTGCTTGTTCTGCAATTGCTGTACGAGCAGGCCAATATAAGGTTTGATCATTTCAGGCTTCATACGGGCTGCCCAGCTAACGCTCCATGCAGCGCGTTGTGAAAGACGGTAATGGTCTTCCGTGAAGCACAACATCAGTTGTTTGAAATTTTGTTTGGAAGCGCAGGCGTATTGCGCAATGCGTAAAGCATGTTCTTTGGAATGCTCTTTCAGTATTTCTTCCCTGATGTTCACAAAGCAGCCAGCATTTTTTTGATCTCTGTAGTATCTACGATCGTGTTCTGCAAATTTTCCTGCATGCTTTTAGTTTGAAATTGCATGCCGGAAGGAGTCAACATCCTTGCGGATGAATGTAATTCCATTGCACCGGTAAAATCGGCCAGGGCTTTGATGTTGCTGCTGCGCACACCACTGCCGGGCATGATGATGATGCGGTCATCTGCTTTTTCTACCAACTGTTTGATCAACTCGCGGCCATCCCAGGCATTGGGTACCTGTCCGCTCGTTAAGATGCGATTGCATCCGCATGCAATGATGTCTTCCAAAGCCTGCAAAGGATGAGCAGCACGATCGAATGCCCGGTGAAAAGTAACTTCCATCGGGTAAGCCAGGTCAACCAGTTTTTTTGTCCGCTCTTTATCGATGCTTCCATCTGCATGCAACAAACCAATGACCACTCCGTCAAAGCCCAACTCTTTACAGAGTTGTACATCTTTGCAGATCACTTCGTATTCCGCATCGTTGTATAAAAAATCACCGCCACGCGGACGAATGATCGGAAAAACAGGAATGGAAATTTTTTCTCTTACTGTTTTCAAAGTGCCATAAGAGGGTGTAGTACCTCCATCGTATGGGTTCTCGCATAATTCAAGGCGGTGTGCGCCGGCTGCAGCGGCCAGTAAAGCAGATTGAATATTAAAGACAGCGATTTCAAGCATGAAGGAGTTGTTAGATGTCAGTTGTTAGTTGTTAGAGATTGCCAAGATAAACAAGTTCTTCTAACAACTAACAACTGGCAACTAACATCTCACTGCTACTGGCTCAATTTTATTTCACCAACATCAACAGTACCTCCATCGGTTACTTGAATTCCGTCTTTTGACGTATTTTTGAAGGGAGGTTTGGCTTCGATAATGAGTTTGTAAAGCCCGGGCTTTACATCGGCAATTTCGAATGCACCTTGACTTACATTAGCCTTGAGCGTATCTGTAGCAGATAAAACCCAGGCTCTTACACCCGCTTCGGGTGGGGCGACCGTTCCTTTAACGGTTCCGCCAAAGAATGGCTTAAAAGCAAATAATCCGGCTGTGATCACAGCGATGGCCAACAGGCTCAGTTTTTTGTTTTTCATGGCGTGGTAAATTTTTGGATGACAAAGGGATATATAGCCCAACTATCATGCCGCCGGAGGAAGCAATTTGATAAAAAAAATAAAAAAATAATGCTCGTATATTCTGATTGTGGTATATGTTTTGAAGCGCTACCCGCGAAATGTTAGACCTGAAAAGGCATTCACGCATAAAAATGGAAATTATGGTTACAGTAGTCATTCCTGCTTTGAATGAGGCAAATACAATCCGGCAGGTAATTCAATTTTGTAAACAAGAGCGGCATGTAGATGAAGTGATTGTGATAGACGATACTTCAGAAGATGATACTGCTGAAATTGCAAAAGAAGCTGGCGCTATTGTGTTGAAAAGTGCGGCCAGGGGGAAAGGCATCTCCATGAAAGAAGGTGTTGATGCCGCGAAACATGAGATCATTGTGTTCCTGGATGGCGACATTGATCCTTATCCCATTGATACCATTGATGCATTGACCGCTCCGCTGATTGCAGATGAAGCCGATTTTGTAAAGGGTGGTTTTAGTCGCAATGCAGGCAGGGTTACCGAGTTGGTAGCAAAGCCCTTGCTGGCTATTTTTTTTCCGGCCCTGTCGTCTTTTGCCCAGCCACTGAGCGGTATGATCGCAGGAAAAAAACAGTTCTTTAAAAAACTGGAGTTCTTCAATGATTATGGAGTGGATATTGGCATATTACTCGATATGTACCTGATGAAAGCGAGGATACAGGAAGTAAACATCGGTTACATCGAGAACAAGAGTAAGTCATGGGAAGGACTTGGCAAGATGAGTAAGGAAGTGGCCAAGGCCATCATCAGCAAAGCCAGGGAAGAAGACAGTTCCGCAACGGCTACAAGCCAGGATGTGGCTACGATTGAAGAGATCAACAATGCAATGCATGAGGCATTACAGGAAAATCTTGCTGAGCACAAACGCCTGGCTGTATTCGATGTGGATGATACGGTGCTGACCGACCGTTTCATTGATGTTTGTGCGCGGGAATATGGTTTCACAGCGAAACTTGAGGACCTCCGGCAGCATGAAAAAGATCCTTTAATCCTCACAAAACGTATAGGCTTGCTGTTGAAAGGAATAAGCATGGACGCTTTATTGAATACAATTCATGGCATAAAAATGGTTGAAGATTTCAAGGAAACTGTCCGGGGGTTGAAAGAGAAGGGGTACCTGGTTGGGCTCATTAGTCACGGCTACACCCTTGTTACCAATTATATAATAAAGAATGTGGATGCGGATTTCGCCGTTGCCAACCAGTTGGAATTCTTCGAGGGAAAAGCAACAGGAGAGGTGAATATGCCATCGAGTTATTTCGCTTCTCCGGACAGTATATGCGGACATGCATTTTGTAAAACCAATGCGTTGCAGTATGTGTGTGAGAAATTTAATGTGCAGTTCCGTAATTGCATCGCGGTGGGAGATAGTGTGGATGATCTATGCATGATCGGGCACGCCGGAATGGGAGTGGCTTTCTGTGCGAAGGAAAAGCTGCTGGAAAAAGTAGCGGCGAAAGTCATCCGGGAAAAGAGTTTCAGGTCATTATTCGAGTTCGTAAAATAACAAACAACTATTTCATCACCCTTAAAAACTACCTTATGACAAACAGTCTGTATAACATACTCGTGCCGGTAGATTTTACCAGTAAGAACGAGTGGGCTATTGCCAAGGCCATTGAACTTTCCAATTCATTGCACTGCAATGTTCATTTGGTGCATGTGCTGAATGGCGACGAACCAAAGCTGGCCGGTGAGCGTCTGTTGACGATGAAGGAGCATTACAAGGACCATCTATGCGGAGAAGGTAGTATGGAGATCAGTATGCTTCATGGAAATCCGTATCAGCAATTATCGGATTACATCACGCATTTCCAGATGGATCTGGTGATCGTAGGGTTGTCGCGATTCAATTTTTTTGAACGGGTGTTGTCTTCTGTTTCCATCAGCCGCTTATCCCGCAAGGCGAATGTGCCGGTATTGGCGGTAAGGGCGAGTGGATTGGTACACCACTTCAAGAAAATCATATTACCGTTGAATGACCATATTCCTTTGAGTCGTATCAAGCTGGCCGCTTTGCTGGGAAGACATTTTAAATCTACCATCTACCTGGTATCGCTCCGGAAAAAGAGCACAGGCGAATACAACCTGCCGGTACTGAACGAAACACTGAATGTGATCCAGAGCATCACTACCATACCAGTGCAATCGATCATACTGGAAGGAAAAAACCTGGCTACCAGCACGCTTAATTTTGCCGGCAGGATCAATGCCGACCTGATCATGATCAATCCGATCAAGGATTTCTGCATGCCGGGATTCTGGAACAGGCTTACCAGGAAATTAATGTCTTATCATTCAAGGATGCCGGTACTGACGATGGATTAAGCCACACAGTATTATAAAATATACTTGCCGTCTACCAGGAAATTCTTGTCATCTGCATAACATACGGCGAAATTGAATCCTTTCTGGATACAATAGCCGCCGTATTCACCGCGCTTGTTGATGGCAATGAATCCAACCTGTATCTCTTTGGCTTTGGCTCCTTTGATCCTGATGATGCGTTCTACTGCTTTCTTGCAGGCGTTTTCGGGAGACAATCCCTGGCGCATCAATTCAACTACGAGGTGGGTGCCGCAAATACGTATCACGTCTTCACCCTGGCCGGTGGCCGTGGCGGCGCCTACTTCGTTATCAACATACAATCCTGCACCAATGATGGGAGAGTCGCCCAGGCGGCCTCGCATTTTAAAAGCCATGCCGCTGGTGGTACAACTGCCGCTGAGGTTGCCTTGTGCGTCCATGGCTACCATGCCAATGGTATCGTGGTTCCAGTCGCCATTCTCCAAACGAGTGGGTACTACGGCTGCAGTGGATTTTTTTGAATTCTCAATGTTGATGACGGGCTTGTATTCGCTTTTCTTCAACCAGTTTTCATAAGATTTTTTAGCATCATCGGAAAGCTTATCAAGTTCCAACGGAAAACCTTCGGCAACAGCAAATTGTTGTGCGCCTTCGCCTACCAGCATTACATGCGGTGTTTTTTCCATTACACGCCTTGCTACGGAGATGGGATGTTTGATACGCTCGAGAAAAGCAACACTGCCGCAGTTGGCGTGTTCATCCATGATACACGCATCGAGGGTCACATGACCGTCGCGGTCGGGGTTGGCACCCAACCCTACGCAGCAATTCAAAGATGATTCCGTTACCATTACGCCTTGTTCTACGGCATCAAGCGCACGGCCTCCATTGCGCAATACTTTCCAGGCGGCTTTATTGGCTTCGATACCTGCATCCCAGGTAGAGATCACGATGGGCTTACGCGAAGCGGTGGGCATACTACGGAAGGATGAAAATGAAAAAGCAGAGAGCCCGAGTGAACCCAATTGCAAAAAACGTCTTCTATGTAACATGATAAAGGGATGTATTAGTGATGCACTTTTAATTTTTGGATCATGCTGTCGCTGATGGGATCTGCATAAACGCCATAAGCGCTTACCAGCACACCTTTCATTGTAGCGTCTTTCGATTCGATGAGATAAAGAATACTGGAATCATCCGGATTGGTAAAACCTTCAAACCGGTAAAACTCAACAATTTCAAATTGAGAAGGGTTGAGGCTGGCGCCTGTGTTTTTGCATTTCAACGCATCGAATTCCAGGTTGAAATCGGTAGTGTATCCTCTTTTTTTAGCATCATTCAATGCTTCCACGAGGGTGTCGTAAGCAGGCATGTGCAGATTTTGCGGAAAGGTACGGAATTATCCCTGCGTTTGCAGGTAGGATTTCGATATTACAAAATCACTGAACAATTTTTCTTTCAATAATAGTTGCTGCAACAAAGTTACCTGGTTGACGGCGCGATTGAAATTATGACCTTCGTAGCGGGCGCCGTAATAAACATCGTTGTTCAGGTGATCTATGAGGAAGCGGATGGCCTGCATATAGATCATGTATTTACCTGCAAATACGAAATGATCGATTTCTGTTGTCGTCATTTCATCCTGCATTTCACCCAGGTAGCCGCTGGCGATGGCATAAAAGAATTCATCACGAATGATGATCTTTTCCAGATCAGCCTCTTCTTCACTGGCGGGCGAAAGGTAGGTGCGCATCATATCGCCCACATCGCTGATGAAATAACCGGGCATCACGGTGTCCAGGTCAATCACGCAAAGCCCTTTGCCTTCTGTATTAAACAATACATTGCTGATCTTGGTATCGTGGTGCGTTACACGCAGTTTGAACAATTTTTGTGAAGTATATGTTTCATAAGCTTTCACGATCCCGTGCTGTGACTGGAGGAAATCGATGAGTTCCCGGCTCTGCCTGATCCTTTGAGGGTTGCCCTGTTCAATGGCTTGCTCCAGTTGTTTGTAACGTAAAGTGAGGTTGTGAAAATCACGGATGGTCATGTGCAGGGATGATGTATCGAAATCTCTCAACAACCTGGTGAACCTTCCGAATTGTTGTGCAGCTTCAAATGCCAGCTGAGGCGTTGAAACAGTATCATAGGTTTGCGAAGCGGGGACAAAGGGAAGCAACCGGTAACAATCGTTTTCATACAGTACGTAACCGGCTCCGGTTGTCAAGGTCTTAACCGGTTTTACGAAGAGATAGCCCGGGTGGTAGGCATCAAAATAATCGGCCAGCGCGCCGATATTCTCACTGATGTGCACAGGGTTGCTGAATACCTGGCCGTTGATCTTTTGTAAGATGTATTCTTGTGTGTCATCCACCACCTTCCAGGTACGGTTGATCAAACCGGTTCCGAAAGGGAGCACCCTGCAATGGGTATCGGCAAGGCCATATTGTGCTAAAATGGTTGCAAGCATAGTTGTGGGTCAGCTTGATAAAACTGCCGCTTCAAAAATAAAAGGGATTGGTGCAAGAAAACTCATTCAAACGTTTGCGTTATTTTCAGGGCTCTATCAATTCCAGGCGACTTTCAAGTTCTGTTTGAAAGAATTGCCCCTTTTGTTTGAGCTCTTCTCCGCGGGTAAGCAGTTGCAGCATGATTTCCATGGCTTTTTCACCTTGTTCGCGTGGAAACTGTTCTACAGATGCCAGCGGTGGTGTATCGAGATAATGGGTGATAGGCAGGTTGGCGCAACTGACAAAAGAAAGATCCTGGTTGATCTTTTTATTATGCCTGCGGGCATAACGGATGGCATCCAGGGCCACGTAATCGTTGAAAGTGATAATAGCCGTTGGCGGATTCTTCAATGCCAGCAACTGTTTCATGGCATCTTCCGTTCCGCCGGTAGAAAGATCGGTGGATACCACCAGTCCCATATCTATCTTGATCTTCTTGGCATGCAGCGCTGCGGTATATCCTTCCATGCGTTCTTTGGTAGCCAGCAAGGAGGAAGGCCCGTTGATGAGTGCAATGCGTTTGTGTCCTTTTTTGATTAAGAATTGCACGGCCTGTGAAATACCCGGACGCAGGTTGCAACTCACATAGTGCGCAGTTTTCTGTGGAGGAATGCGATCGAAGAATACAACAGGAATATTGTATTTATCCAACTGGTTGAAATGTTCAAAGTCTTTGCTGTCCTTCGCCAGGGAAATGATCAATCCGTCTACCCGGTGGTCTTTCATGGTAGCGGTGATCCGCTTCTCCAGCTCGGGCAGGTCGTGCGACTGACCCATTAGCACATTATAACTGTGTTTCAGAGCAGTTTGTTCGATGCCGGTGATAGCCATGGAGAAAAACTCTTCCGACAAATTAGGCAGGATGACACCGATGGTGAATGTCTTGCCCTGCTTAAAGAAAATAGCGGTTTTGTTGGGCTCGTAATTGAGTTCCTGCGCCAGTTGATGCACCTGTGTACGGGTACGCAGGCCGATACTCGGGTGGTCATGCAAGGCTCGTGAGACCGTTGATACGGAAACATTGAGTCTGCGGGCAATTTCTTTAAGCGTGGCTGGTTTGGTCATGGCAATGATTTGAAACGCAGGCGTAAAGTTAACACAATATGAACATTGCTGCATTTTTCAGCCGCTCTTTACAGCCGTTTGTCTATCTCCAACCGGTACACATCTTTTACTTTCACCAGGTCGTAATAACGCGGATACCTGGGATTCAATATATAATTGTAAGCAGTGGGCATTACAGCCGAACGTACTTTGATGCCAATATATTCATTCGATTCAAGTATCCGGTCGCCCAGTGTCTTCAGTGCAATATTGCCAGGCAGGCGCCAGCTTTTGGGGAGTCTTTTGTCGGGATAAGCGAGTATGGGAGCCTTGTCATCTATTTCAATCCTGGTAACATACATATCCGGTGGCAGTTCCGTTTCCTGCACATGAACCAGTACTTCCAGCAGGGCAAGCGCTTCGTGCTCGCTGGTATATAAAGCAAATACACCTTCATTGTTCCACCGGCCGCCTTCATAAAAGGCGCCGGTGCCTGAAAGATCGGTTGTTCTTTTTTTGCTTTTTACAATACGGTAAACAAACATAAACGACCACCGGATTAAGTGTAAATGCCTTCTTCCAACCTACCCAGGATACGGTTAACCGTTCTGATGCCGGTAGGGGTATTCAGGTACTGGAATGGCGTAAAACCATCTAATGACCTGTTCTTTTTTTGTAACCAGTGGTTGAATTTCTCACGGCTTTCAAAGAGCGATAAACCTCTTGCCACTGTGCTGGCGAGTTCTATGGAGAGGGAAGAGGTTAAGGCATCTAACACATCTGTGGTTCTTTTTCTGCTCAGTGTTTTATAGGAGACATTTAAAAGAGGCGCCATTTCTTTCATGGGTACATCCATCACTTCAGCCAGGTTCATGACAGCGCGTTTGGGAATGCCTTTATCTGTTGCTTTTACAAAGTCGTTCATTGACAAGGGGGCAGATAATGAGCTGCCTCCCAGGATATCCCATGCGATAAGATTAGCCGAACTCCTTTTTTTCACTGCCTGCTCCAGTTGATCGAGTAATTTCCGGGAGCTGCGTTTTTTTGGGGTAAGAACAACACTCGTATCCATAGTGGACATTTTTCCCAAATTTAGTGGAATTTTGTCTTTTTATCAAATTTTCCTTGTTTTCCAACGACCGCTATGCATATACCAGAATGAAGGGATCAACAGCGTGGACCAGTAAATCACTTCACTGGCCCATCCCCAGGTGATGGGAAGATTGAGTTTCTCGAGCACTATGTAGTTATAGGTGCAGTACAAAATGATTGCAGCAGTTTCTGTTGCCAGGTTCATTTTCGAATTGCCGGTGCCGGTAACCGCATTCAGCCAGATCACAGAAACAGACATCAGCACCAACGCAAATGATACAATCCGCAAAACAGGAATAGCCGCCTGGATAAAATCTTCGCCCTGTCCGTAAATAGACAAACAGGCATGCGGGAACAGGTTTAAGAATACACAAACAATCAGCGCGAATCCCACGCTCCATTTAATCAATTTATGGATCAATTCTATTACCCGGTGGTGTATATCCTGGCCAATGATATTACTAACCATAGTATTGGTAGTGGCAGCAAAAGCCCAGGTGAAACATCCAAAGAATCCAAAAATGTTCCGCATAGTATTCGATACGGCCAGGGCCTGGTCGCCATGATGCTCTATCAGAATATAAAAGAATTCCCAACTGGTAATACTGATGGTATGCTGCAATATCAGCGGCGAAGATTGTTTCAGGATCAGTTTTGTATTAGCCGCATCAAACCCCCAACTGCGAAAAAGTTGTAATTGCCGGCTGATCCCTTTTGCATGGATAACGATGAAGATAACGACCAGTCCGGCTATCTCTGCAACAACCGAAGCATAAGCCGCCCCATTGAATCCAAGAGCGGGTAATCCCATCTTTCCGTAGATCAAACAATAATCCAAAAAAATATTCACTACAGCTTCCGTAGCCGTTCCAAGGATCAGGTACTTGCTTTGATTGGTTCCCACCAACAGGGCATTACGCATTTGGTATACATAAAGAAAGGGGAGGCCAATGATGCGTATATTCAGGAACTGTACCGCCATTTTTACCCCTTCTTCATCATGCAGCGACCAGTGCAACACCCTCGGAGCCACCAGCCAGGTAAGCAGGATGCCAATGGCCGCAAATACCAGGGAAATGCGTACACCTTGCCAGAACAGGTTACCAATGGCATCTATGCGGTTTTCGCCGGCGCGCCTGGAAATGAGCGCCTGTAAGCCATTATTCAGTCCATGGCCCACAACAGCAAAAATGAGATAATACACACCCGTGATTCCGGCAAGGGCCAGGGATTTTTGTCCCAGTCCGCCCAGGAAAATATTGTTGGTAATAAAATTGATCTGCGGTACCACTATAGAAGCAGATATCGGCAGGGCAATGCTCAGTATCTGGCGGTTAGTGATCTTAACCTGTAAATTCATATAAAGGCAAAGCTAACTCTTAACTTTTTTATATCATTGCATAGCAATTACACGTACAGATGGCCAGAAAGATCGTTGGTTTTTATTGTGAAGACAGTGCGGCAACTGACAAACAGTTGGTGGTAGAAATTGGCCGGCACCAATTTGCCTGCATGATTAAAAACACAGAGACGGACGAAGTGGAAGCTTTTGAATTGTTCCAGCTCGATGAAACACCGCAGGAATGGAATGATGTGTTTTATGAGATCAGGCAATACTCAACCATATTACAGCAGTTTTGCAGCAGCATCCGCCTGTTTTATAATTTCGAGGAGGCCATGCTCATGCCCGGAGAACAAAAGAATATCGTAGCGGCCGAGGATCATCTTTCTTTATTGTATGGAGAATCGGAATGGCATGAACTCAAATACGACAAAATAGGTACAAAAGATCAGCTCCTGAATGCGTACCGCATACAGCGAAGCATCCATGAACTGGCAGGACGCTATTTTCCTTCACATGAAGTGCATCATGTATATGCTCCGTTACTGGAAGATATTTTGTTGAGACACCGGCAGGACGGCAAGTTCATGAAACTGCAATTCTACAGTCACCACCTGGTACTGGTGTTGATCAACGATCAGCAATTGCAACTGGTGCAATCATTCGAATACCAGACGGCAGAGGATGTATTGTATCACATGCTGAATACAGCACAGCAATTTGCATTGTCTCCTTCATCAATACCCGTGGAAGTGAGCGGCTTTTTCGATCGCGATGGAGAACTGCACCAACGACTTGCACAACTTTTTCAAACCGTGCAACTCGACGAAATAGTGGCTGGCGACATCTTACAAAAAATAGCAGAAGCAGGTTACCCGTCTCATTACTTCACCCCGTTCTTTAAACTGGCCGATTATGAGGATCATATCAGGTAAATGGGGGGGGAGGAGGATCAATCCGCCTGCCAATATGCCGCATACCCGTCCCACTACCGATATTGCCAAGGAAGGCCTCTTCAACATATTGCAGAACCGCATGAATTTCGAAGGAGCCAAAACCCTCGACCTGTTTGGCGGAACAGGCAGCATCAGTTATGAACTGGCTTCGCGCGGCGCAGCCGATCTTACCATCATAGAGAAAGACAATGCGATGCATGCTTTCATCCGTAAGAACGTAGACACGCTGGGGGTAGCCAATTGTCGGGTATTAAAGATGGATGTATTTTCCTACCTGGATTCAGTGACTGATGGCTTTGATTTTATTTTCGCCGGACCGCCCTATGCACTCGGCACCATTGATGAGCTGCCGAAGATCATCGTTGCCAAAAAGATGATCAATGCAGGCGGTTTTTTTGTGCTGGAACATACACCCCGTAATGCCTACGAGCGTTTCGAAGGATTCAGTTTCGTGCGAAATTATGGAACCACCTTGTTTTCTTTTTTTGTTTGCTCATAGTTATGAACCCGATTTTCATTACAGGCATCGGTACCGATGTAGGAAAGACCATCGCAGCGGCTGTAGTAACAGAAGCGCTGGACGCTGATTATTGGAAACCTGTTCAGGCGGGTTATGCAACCGGGACAGACACGCTCACCGTTGGCAGCCTGGTCAGTAATCCGCAAACAACGATACACCCCGAAGTGTACAAACTGTCTACACCAGCGTCCCCGCATATTGCAGCACGCAACGAAGGGCTGACGATTGACCTGGCAACCATTCAATCAGCCGCCATCAACATAGAAAATGGTATTCAGGATAAACCTTTGGTAATAGAAGGAGCTGGCGGTTTATTGGTGCCATTGAATGAACATGAAACGGTGGCAGATATGATCCTGGCGCTGCGCGCAAAAGTAATACTGGTAAGCAGAAACTACCTGGGAAGTATCAACCATTCCCTGATGACGGCGAACTGTTGCAGAACTTACGGCATTCCCGTATTGGGATGGATATTCAACGACGATTATATGCAGTACGAGCAGGAGATCGTTGACTGGACAGGTTATCCTTCTTTAGGCGCCATACACCGCCTGGAGGAAATTAGCAGTTCAGCCATTCAAACATTAGCTTTGCAAATGAAGCCCGCATTGATGAAAGCCATCAACCGAACAACATGACCAAACAGGAACTCAGGAAAATATACAAAGCCAAACGTATAGCCGAGGATCCGAAAAAAAGGCTCCGGCTGGATGACCTGATGTTGCTGCAATTCCAGGATTTCGATTATGGGGGCATTCACAGTTTACTTACTTACTGGCCCATGGCCGAAAAAGGAGAACCCAATACGCACCTGTTCAACAGTTACCTGCGGCACTTGTTACCAGGGCTCCGGATCACGTATCCGGTAAGCGATATGCATACGCACCAGATGCAGGCGATGCTCATTGATGAAGATACGGTGTATCGTACCAATGAATGGGGTATTACAGAACCACAAAAGGGAACGATCATAGACCCGTCTGAAATAGACATGGTGCTGGTACCCATGCTTATCTGCGATGCAGAAGGATATCGCGTAGGATATGGCAAAGGCTTTTACGACCGGTACCTGGCACAATGCAGGAGCGATGTTGTTAAAATGGGATTGTCTTATTTTGAACCGGTAGCGTACATCTCAGACAGAGATCAATTTGATGTACCTTTGTCTTTCTGTATCACACCGCAACACATCTATGAATTTTAACACGATCTTTCTCAAATCATTCCGTGTTTTGCTTTTGCCGGTAGCGCTTGTATATGGTTGCATCGTGTACATACGCAACCGCCTCTTCGATAAAAATTTCCTCAAATCTGCCGACTTCAATTTTCCACTGGTATGTGTGGGTAACCTGGCGGTAGGAGGAACTGGTAAATCGCCCATGGTAGAATACCTCGTACGATTATTAAAACCCCAGTTCAAAGTAGGTACGCTGAGCAGGGGCTATAAAAGAAAGACCAGGGGCTATGCACTGGCCAATGCCAATACCACCGCCCTGGAAATAGGCGATGAACCCATGCAGTTCCACATCAAGTTCCCGGATATACCTGTTGCGGTTGGCGAAGAGCGGCTGGTGGCCATACCGCAATTATTACAGGATGCACCCTGGTTAGAAGCCATCATTCTCGACGACGCTTTCCAGCACCGTTCTGTAAAAGCAGGATTCAATATTTTATTAACGGATTACAGTAACCTGTATACACATGACTTTTTCCTTCCCACGGGCGACCTGCGCGATGAACGGTCTTCGGCCAAAAGAGCGCAGGTGATCGTGGTAACCAAATGCCCGGCCGACCTGAGCTTGGAGAAAAAGCAGAAGATCATACGCAGCCTGCATCCTGCAGAAAACCAGCGTGTGTTCTTTACCACCATTGCGTATGGTACTCCTTATCATATCTGCGACAGGAATGATGAATGGCCACTTACACAACAGGATGAGGTGTTGCTGGTGTGCGGTATTGCCAATCCCAAACCACTGAAAGATCACCTGCTGGAGTATACGCATACCTATTACCAGCAGGACTATTCAGACCACCATATTTTTTCCATCGATGACCTCAACGATATCAAAAGAAAATTCAGGGACATCCACGCAAGGGATAAACTGATCCTCACAACAGAAAAAGACGCCGTGCGCTTGTCGAAGTTCACGGAAGACCTGGCCGGCTTGCCCATGTATGTATTACCCATTCAACCCCGTTTCCTGTTTGAAGAAGGTGAACAATTTAATGCGGCGGTTACTGATTTTATCAGGAACTTTAGTCACCAGCAGATAGTATGAATATGAAGAAGAAATCAAAACAGAAGCAAAGAACGAAAACCGTATCGGTTCAACAGATCAAAGGGCGACTGGAAGTAACAAGATCGGGTATGGGTTATGTGATAGTAGAAAATGGCAGCGGGGATGTATTGGTGCGACCCGGTGATTTCAATACAGCCCTGAATGGAGATGTAGTAAGGGTAAAAGTTGTAAAAGAAAATACCCGCACCGGCAAAAAAGAAGGACGGATACTGGAAGTGGTGGAGCGCAAACAAACAGAGTTCATCGGGCACCTGCAACTCTCTACCAATTATGCTTTTTTTATTCCTGATACCGACAAGCCCATGCCGGACCTGTTCATACCCCTCACAGCAATCAACGGAGCCCAGAACAAAGACAGGGTAGTGGTGCGATTGGTGAAATGGGATAAGGAAGACAAGAAGCCGGTGGGTGAAGTGGTAAGCATCATGCATCCGGAAGATGAGAACGATGCCGCTATGAAAGAATTACTGGCGCAGGCGGGCTTCCCCTTGTTTTTTCCGGAAGATGTGTTGGAAGAATCGGAACGATTACCCGATCAACTGGCACAGGCAGAAATTGCCAAAAGAAAAGATTGCCGCGATATACTCACATTTACCATCGACCCGGTGGATGCCAAGGATTTCGACGATGCCCTGTCGATACGCCAACTCAAAAACGGGAATTATGAAATAGGTGTTCATATTGCCGATGTGAGTCATTATGTACACCCCGATTCCGAACTCGATGCAGAAGCATACAAACGCGCTACTTCTGTTTACCTGCCCGATCGTGTGAATCCGATGTTGCCGGAGCGCATCTCCAATGAATTGTGTTCGTTGCGTCCACATGAGGATAAATTCACTTTCTCCGCCATTTTTCAGATGACTACCAAAGGAGAAATCAAACAATACTGGCTGGGTAAAACAGTGATCCATTCCGATCATCGCTTTACTTACGAAGATGTGCAGGAGATCATTGAAAATAAAAAAGGATTGTACCTGGAAGAGATAGTATTGCTGAATGATATGGCCCAGCGCCTCCGCAAAAAAAGGTTCAGCAAAGGCGCCATCAATTTTTCTTCGCAGGAAGTGCGGTTCAAGCTCGATGAAAAAGGCAAGCCAATTGGTATTGTGGTGAAAGAAAGCAAGGAAGCGCACCAGTTGATAGAAGAGTTCATGCTCCTGGCCAACAGAACGGTGGCAGAAAATGTTTCCAAACTGGAAGTAAACAAAAAGCCTATTCCTTTCCCTTATCGCGTACACGACCAGCCCGATGAAGAGAAGCTGCGACCCTTCATGGATTTCGCAAGAAAATACGGACATAAGTTCAATATCAGTTCGCCAGAAGCCATTGCCAAAAGTTTCAATGAAATGCTGCACGATGTACAGGGCAAGCCCGAACAACATGTGCTGGAGCAGTTGGGTATCCGTACCATGGCCAAAGCGGTGTACACCACCGAAAACATTGGACACTATGGACTGGCATTCGAGCACTACTGTCATTTCACTTCACCCATACGCCGTTACCCAGATGTATTGGTGCACCGCGTGCTGGAATCTGTGCTGCAACAGAAACCCATCATCGATAAAAAAATGGAAGAGAAATGCAAGCACAGCAGTGAGCGGGAAAGAGCGGCCATGGAATGCGAGCGCGCCGGCAACAAATACAAACAGGTGGAATACATGCGCAATTACCTGGGCGAAACATTCGAAGGAGTAGTAAGCGGTGTAGCCAGTTTTGGTTTCTGGGTAGAAACGATCGAACATAAATGCGAAGGGCTCGTAAGCCTGGTGAGTCTCTCAGACTACGATGATTTCCGGCTGGTAGAAAGTGATTACAGTCTGGTAGGCAGAAGAAGCGGCCGCCAATTCCGGATGGGCGATAAAGTGTTGATCAAAGTAATCGCTGCTAATTTGGAAAAGCGACAGTTGGATTATGAGTGGATGATCGATGGGGGCGATGAAAAAATCAAAATTAAAAAGACAAAAATCAAAAAGAAGCGCTGAAACTGATTCCCTGCTTGGCCAGTTCAGTCAGCACCGGCTGGTAAATAGCAGGAGCGATGGGAATATGCAATCCTCTCTCCGGTATCTTACCTTCCAGCAATAAAATGGTTGCCATGCCTAGAGGTAATCCTACTGTTTTAGCCATGGCGGTATGTAAGCTGTTCTCACCTTTTACTATCAGGGAACTTTTAATAGAATTGCTCTTGCCTTTCAGTTCATAATCAATTTCATGCAACATCACGATCATGTCTTTATCCTGTGGTTGCAATGCCAGCTTTTTTTCCACTAAATATTGCATGATATCGGCAGCAGTACAATCGCCGCGATCCAGTGTTTCATCGGAGTCGAAGCCCAGGAAACGGAATTGCTCCTGCACCACCGGGTTGTTCAATGTTGCTATGGAAAAATGAAGCTGGTGATGCTGCAAGTGTTGTTGCAGGAATGTTTTATTCGTTATGCGATCGGTTGGGTAGACAATGGTTTCATCTGTCAGTTTCAATTGCACGATCCAATTCCATCCATTACAAAAATCGGGGTAACGTAGAGTGGTACGCAGAAATGTATCCACGCTGTTTAATCCATACGTATCAATATAACCCAGCGAATCGCGGTTCGGATACCATGCTAATTTACCCAGACCATCTATGTCAACTTCTTCGCAGTTGCTGAACATGTTTTGGTAAATCCGTTCTTTGGTTACACCTCCTTCACGCCATATCGCCCCGGCTTTGCCCGACAATACTACGTTGCGTGGGTTCCAACTGATCTTATAATGCCAGGGATTGTTGTCACTCTCAGGCGCTACCAGTCCGCCGCAATGTGATTTGAAACTTCTGATAGCACCACCGGCATTGCTGATCTCATGGATCAGTTGCATGGCGCTCATGTGATCGATACCGGGATCGAGTCCCATTTCGCATAAAAACAACAGGTCTTTATTGCGGATATCCTCTTCAAATGTTTTCAACTCCGGATCGATATAAGACGCAGTGAGCAGGTGTTTGCCCAATGCAAGACAATCCTTTGCCACCAATAAGTGCAGAGCAGGGGGCAGCATAGAAATCACTGCATCGGCCTCGCTGATCAGTTCATGGCGCCGTGTAAGATCTAAGATGTCAAGCTGAACAACCCGGGCATTCGGGTGCGTACCTACTTTGCCCGAAGCCAATGCAAGGTCATGATCGGCTACAGTCAGCTGCCAATTCCGATCAAAGACCTGTTCTTTCAGGTAATCGATGAGCACGGTGGCCGATTTCCCGGCGCCTAATAACAGGATATGCCTGGCTGGATTCATATCACCAAATATATTTACAAATGGCTGTAACAAAACAGGCATTGGATCGTATGGGCAAAAAACACCGTTATGAAAAAACGTTTTCTTCTCATTGCTTTATGGGGATTGACCCTGTCGGTTGCTTATAGCCAAAAAACAGTAAAGGATGCCAATGCCGTTAGCCGGCAGGTAAGTAGTTTTCATGCCATTGAAATATCAGGCGGTATAGACCTTTACCTGAGCCAGGGCAATGCGGAAGCCGTGGCAGTTACTGCTGAGAATAAGGAAGACCGCGACAGGATCGTGACCGAAGTAGAAAACGGGGTACTGAAAATATATTTCGAAAAGAAAAGCCTGGGTATCAACTGGAGAGGTGGCCGAAAAATGAAAGCCTATGTATCGGCCAAAACAATAGACGCACTGTCGGCCTCCGGCGGATCGGATGTACAGGTTGATGGTACTTTGAATGGCTCCGCACTGCATGTATCACTTTCAGGCGGCGCCGATTTCAAGGGAAGGGTAACCATGAACGAACTGGCTTTTTCAGCCAGTGGCGGCAGCGATGTATCGGTTTCCGGTAAGGCGGGAAAACTGAACCTGAAAGCCTCCGGCGGCAGCGATGTACATGCGTATGACCTCACCAGCGATTACTGTACTGTGAGCTCCAGCGGGGGCAGCGACGTATATGTTACGGTGAACAAAGAAATCAAAGCCGAAGCCAGCGGCGGCAGCGATGTACACTATAAAGGGGGCGCTGCTGTAACCAGTTCAAAAAGCGGCGGATCGAGCGTAAAAAAAGTGGGCTGAAAGGGGCAAAAAAGGTATCTTCGCCGTTCTTGAAATTGCAAAAATCAAGTACGAGAACGAATTCATGGAAGAGAACCATTTACCCGAACAGACGAACGACAACGATCGTATCATACAGGTCAATATAGAGGAGCAAATGAAGACCGCTTACATCGATTATTCGATGTCGGTCATTGTAGGAAGGGCCCTTCCCGATGTGCGGGATGGCTTCAAACCCGTTCATCGCCGCGTGCTCTACGCCATGAATGAGCTGGGTAACCACAGCAACAAGCCCTATAAAAAATCTGCCCGTATCGTGGGGGAAGTGATGGGTAAATACCATCCGCACGGAGATGCTTCTATTTACGATACTTTGGTGCGTATGGCGCAGGACTGGACCATGCGTTATACCCTGGTAGACGGTCAGGGTAACTTCGGTAACCAGGACGGGGACATGCCCGCTGCCATGCGTTATACCGAAGCGAGGCTGCAGCGTGTGGCCGAAGCCATGCTCGATGATATCGAAAAAGAGACCGTAGATTTTCAACTCAACTTCGACGACTCCCTCTCAGAACCCAGCGTATTACCTACCCGTATACCGCAATTGCTGGTAAACGGTTCATCGGGTATTGCCGTGGGTATGGCCACCAATATGATGCCCCATAACCTGGGTGAAGTGGTGGATGGTTGCATTGCTTATATCGACAACAAAGCGATACCTGTTGAGGAATTGTTGAACTATGTAAAAGCCCCCGACTTTCCTACAGGCGGTGTGATCTATGGCATGGAAGGCGTGCGCGAGGGCCTCATAACCGGAAGAGGACGAGTGGTATTGCGGGGCAAATGCCATGTAGATACCAAGGTCAGCGGGCGCGAACAGATCGTGATTACACAGGTGCCTTATCTCGTCAACAGGGACAAACTCACCGACCGGATCGGGCAGCTCGTGAACGATAAAACCATCGAAGGCATAGCGCATGTGAACAACGAAAGCAACATGCGCGAAGGAACCCGTATTGTGCTTGACCTCAAGCGCGATGCCGTGGCACAGGTCATCATCAACCAATTGTATAAATTCACCGAACTGCAAACCAGTTTCGGTATCAATAATGTGGCCATCAGCAAAGGAAGGCCGCGGGTGATGAACCTGAAAGACCTCATTGCCGAGTTCATCGAATTCAGGATGGACGTAGTGATACGCCGCACTCGTTATGAATTGCGCAAGGCCGAAGAGCGGGCACATATTTTACAAGGATACCTCATTGCACTCGATCACCTCGATGAAGTGATCCAACTGATACGCAGTTCATCTACGCCTGAAGCGGCCAAAGAAAACCTGGTCAATGCAGGATGGGGATTGGATGAAGTGCAGGCCAAAGCCATACTGGAACTGAGGCTGCAAAGGCTCACCGGCATGGAGCGTGATAAGATCCGTGAAGAGTTCGATCAGTTGATGATACAGATCACTAACCTGAAAGAACTGTTGGCCAATGAAGGACTGCGTTACGATCTCATCAAAAAAGAATTGCAGGAAGTTAAAGATAAATTCGCCGACGAAAGGAAAACAGAAATACAATACCTCGCCGATGAAATGCGGATAGAAGACCTCATTGAAGAAGAAGATGTGGTCATTACTATCTCGCACTTAGGTTATATCAAACGTACTTCAGCCAGCGAATACCGCCAGCAGCGCCGCGGCGGCAGGGGAGCGGTAGGTTCCAAAACCCGCGAGGAAGATTTTGTGGAACATTTATTTGTGGCATCTACCCACGATACCATGATGTTCTTCACAGAAAAAGGACGTTGTTATTGGCTGCGTGTGTATGAAATACCGGAAGGAGATAAGCAGAGCAAGGGCAGGGCCATACAGAACCTGATACAGATCCCGAACGACGATAAGGTAAAAGCCATCATCGACGTGAAGAACCTGGATGACAAAGCATTTGTTGAGAGCCATTATATTGTACTGTGTACCAAGAAAGGCGTGATCAAGAAAACTTCACTCGAAGATTTCAGCCGCCCACGCGCTACCGGCGTCAATGCCATTACCATTGTGGAGGGCGATGAACTGCTGGAAGCAAAAATGACCAATGGACATTCGGAGATCATGCTGGCCGTGAAGAGCGGAAGGGCCATCCGTTTCCCTGAAGAGAAAGTAAGGGCAACCGGTCGTGGCGCTATTGGTGTGGCAGGTATAGAAGTGGATGATGAAAAAGACGAAGTGATTGGTATGATCTGCATCAATAAAGAAGATGCTACCCGCACTATATTGGTGGTAAGTGAGAAAGGTTTCGGTAAGCGTACACAGGTAGATGAATACCGCATCACCAACAGGGGAGGAAAAGGAGTGAAGACCATCAATGTTACCGATAAAACGGGCAGCCTGGTGGGTATACTCTACGTAACAGAAAAAGAAGACCTGATCATTACTTGTAAATCGGGCATTACCATCCGTACCGGTATCGTAGATATCAGGGAAGCGGGGCGTGCCACACAAGGTGTTAAACTGATCCGTATAGATGAAGGCGATGAAATTGCAGCGATATCTCAAATAGAAGACCAGGAGGAAGAAGTAGAAACACCTGGTAATGAGTTGGCCGGTAATGCTGACGATGAAAATGCCGAAAATCAGGCACAGCCTTTGTAATTAAGAGAAATAAAAAATACAACAAAGCAACACCATGAAAAAACTATTGTTTGTTTCCCTGTTGGCGGCCTCTGTTCAGCTTGCCACTGCGCAGGACCTCAAGAAAGTAGAGAACAATATGGTACTGAACAGGGTTGAAGACGCCAAAACGGAAATCGATAAAGTGCTGGCCGACCCCAAAAATGCATCCAAACCGGAAGTGCTGTATTGGAAAGCCAAAATTTATGCAGCTCTTTACAAAGATGCCAAGCTGAGCGAAAAGTTCCCCAGTATCGACCAGGATGTGAAAGATGCTATGCAGAAATATATAGCAGCAGATCCTTCATTTGCAGTAACAAAAAGCAAGGGCGCTGACTTTTTCTTTGACGTATACAGTGCTTCATTTCAGAAAGGAGTGAAACTTTTCAATGAAAAAAAATGGAATGATGCCGCTAATTATTTCGAAACAGCCATCACTTATATTGATGAGATCATCAAAAACAAATGGACCAACAGCAGCATTGCTTTCGACACTACTTCGCTGTTATATGCCGGTTACTCTTTGCAGAATGCCAATAAGCTCGATGGAGCCGCCAAGTATTATGGCAAGCTGGCCGATAATAAAGTAAAAGGAGAAGGGTATATAGAAGTGTATCGTTTCTTGGTAGTGTACTATACCAATACCAATAACAAAGCAGAGTTCGATAAATACCTGGCATTGGCCAAAGAAGTATATCCTAAAGAAATGCCTTGGGATGAATTTGAAATGGACTTCATTGACAAGAACTACGACCTGGCAAAGAAAACAGCCATGTACGATAAAGACGATGCTGCAGGTACCATGACTGAAAAGCAATACCTGCAGTTCGGCGATCTTTTCGTGAATGTGAAGAACAAAGAGAAGGGACATCTCGACAGCGCACAAATGGCCGTTTATACATTGAAAGCAGCAGATGCGTTCAAGAAAGCATTCGCCAAGAACCCCAGCCAGTCACTGGCAGCCTTCAACGTAGGAATTATTTATTATACCATCTTTGGTGAGTACGACGACCAGTACAGTGCCAACATCAGGACAATGCGCCAGTTGAACAGCAATAAGCCTGTTGAAAAAGATCCCAAGAAAAAAGCTGCTGCCGAAGCTGCTTTGAAACAGCAGATGGACCCGCTGAAAAAAGCGAATGCCGATCTGGAAAAACCATTGTTCGATAACATCGACGCTTCAATAGAATGGTTAACTAAATCGTATAACATTCTGAAAGGCAAGCAAGACAAAACTGCTGTAGAAAAGAGTGTGATCAACAAATCGGTAGACTTCTTGGCCAATTTGTACGGTTACAAGCGTGATAAAGTAAGAGGAAAAGACGCGAAAGCTTATGATACTTATGATGCCAAGTACAAAGAGTTTGATGCATTGCACGGTAAATTCTAATCACCGTTCATAATTGATTGAAATAAAGCCTTCTCTGCGGAGAGGGCTTTATTTTTTCTTCTTTTTATAACTGAGTTTTACCTGGGCAACGCCTTTGGAAGTCATGTCGAGCTTTTCGGCGGCTTTCGCGCTCAGGTCAATGATCCGTCCCTTAATATACGGACCACGGTCGTTGATGCGCACTTTAACGCTTTCACCGTTAGACAGGTTGGTAACTTTTACCATGGTGCCAAAAGGAAGCGTTTTATGAGCAGCCGTCAGTTGATGCGTGTTGAATATTTCACCGTTGGCTGTTTTCTTTCCGTTAAATCCATCGTTCACACCATAATAAGAAGCCATACCTGTTTCTGTAATTCTCCTGGAGCAGCCTGTGAGAACCAGCAGCAGGGGGATGGCTAATCTGATAAAGGACTTTGTTGCTTGCATATCCCTATTAACGCGAAAATCGTGCTATTATTTACTTAACATAATATATATTATAAGAATCAGAGCTAGCCCTGTAACTGGTTGATTTTCATGAACGGAAAATCGCCTTATATTGTTGTTGTAAAAATGAATTGGTATTATAATAGAAAAATCACTTCCATCAACCAATAAGAATATGAGTAACAATAAAAAGAAATTATCAGCCGCACAAAGTGAAGAACTGCTCAAAATAATAAAAGCCCGATTCGAAAAAAACAAGAACCGCCATAAAGGGATTGAATGGGATAATGTACAAACAAAGTTGAATGCACATCCTGATAAACTCTGGTCGCTCAATGAAATGGAAAGAACCGGCGGTGAACCGGATGTTGTTGGATATGATAAAAAAACGGGCGAATATATCTTTTATGATTGCGCTGCAGAAAGCCCCAAAGACCGCAGAAGTTTTTGCTACGACCGTGAAGCGTTGGAAGAAAGGAAAGAAAATAAACCAGAGAACAATGCGATGGATGTAGCCGCTGCCATGGGCGTTGAACTTTTAACCGAAGCACAATACCGTGAGCTGCAACAATTGGGAAAATTCGATCTGAAAACATCGAGCTGGGTGCAAACACCCCCTGCCATCAGGAAACTTGGCGGCGCTCTTTTTTGTGACCGTCGCTATGATCATGTCTTCCTGTATCACAATGGCGCTATCTCCTACTACGCTGCCAGGGGATTCCGCGGATCATTAAAAGTTTAAATGTCATCAACATGCAATTCTTATCACTTCAACCATTTGTTCCCTCTGGCAAAGACTTTGAGAAAGCAAAAGCATTCTTTTCAGCATTGGGGTTTAGCATCACCTGGAGCAACACCGATTATGCCAGTTTTGAGAACAACACATGCAAGTTTATCCTGCAGCGATTTGATAATACAACATTTGCTGAAAATTTTATGATAACAGTAGGCATCAGCAATGCGCAGGAGTTTCGCAACAACATCATTGAAAAAAGATTGCCCGAACAATTTGGTATTCGCATAAGTGAAGTAATGCAGCAGCCTTATGGCAAAGAAGTAAACATCATTGACATGGCAGGTGTTTGCTGGCATTTTGTAGAGTAACACCCAATATCTTACTTCAATTGATACCGAAGCACGGTAATGCCACATTCATAAGGTGTAGTGCTCACCAATGAAAGCTCCTGCCGCATATTGGCCAGGTCAAATATGCGCATCCCTTTGTTGATCATCACAGGGTTGATGAAAAAATTGAACTCATCAATGTGCCTGCCTTGTATCAAAGCAGAAACAAACCCTGCACCACCATATACTACGATGTCTTTCCCCTCCTGCTTTTTCAGCTTCATAATTTCGTCTGAGAGGTTGCCTTTGGCCAGTGAAGTGTTTTTGCCGATGGGTTTATCAAGGGTTTTGGTAAAGATGACTTTGGGTGTGTTGACCATTTTCAATGCAAAAGAATATTCGGGACTGTTGGGTTGTACGGCTTCCCAATAATTAACGAAGCCTTCCGTCATTTTACGGCCCAGCAAAATGGTATCTGAACTGTCAGTGAGTTCGGTGATGAAATTGATGAGCTTGCTATCCAGGTTCCAGGTCATCCAGTCCAGCTCGCCATTAGGACCAGCTACATAACCATCAACAGACATCTGTACTTGTAATTTCAATTTCCGCATGGTAAAATGCTATTTTATAACGCGTTGTGCTATTGAAAAATATTTGATAATCAATGAAGCAAAAAATGTTGTGTCGTTGTCTAGGTAAGTGACCAAACCAACCAAAACACGT
>NZ_FNNO01000017.1:0-91288 GCF_900106985.1 Hydrobacter penzbergensis
AGTTCTTTGACTGGCCGGAAGTGTTGTAAGCGGTGAAGTTGTGCTAAAGCCAAAACTGATGCAGAGGGTGATATCGATGTGTTCTTTGATAACCTGCAAGTAGTGCATAATAGAGGGCCACTTTTGTCTGAAGATCACTACTACCCCTTCGGCCTCTCCATGAGCGGGATATCCTCCAAAGCAGCAGGGAAGATAGAGAACAAGTACAAGTACAACGGTAAGGAGTTACAGCATCAAGAGTTCAGCGATGGTAGTGGATTAGAGTTGTATGATTATGGAGCGAGGATGCAGGACCCACAGATCGGGAGGTGGCACACGGTTGATCCTAAGGCTGATATAAGCAGAAGGTGGTCACCTTACAATTATGCGCTAGACAATCCGATCAGATTCATAGACCCGGATGGAATGTTGGCAATTGATCCAGGTGACAAGTTTAAGACTATCATAGCTGCTGCAAAAGATTTTGGTAAGTTATATAATGACAATTCGATCAGAGAGAATCAGGAATATGGTGCGACAATCTATAAGGCAACAGATAAAAGTGGGAATGCATATTATAGCTATTCAGTGCCCAATACAGGAGGTAGTGCATCGGTTGAAGTTAGTAAAGCTCCTGACGGTACTACACCGGTAGCTGATATTCATTCTCATGGGGCGTCTACAGGAGTGCCTTACAGCGACAATAATTTTTCATCCACTGATAAGCAATCAAATAAATCGGCAAATAATACAGGGTACCTAACTACTCCTGATGGTTCCTTGAAAAAGTATGAACCCAAGGCTGATAAAACGACAGTAATAAGTACGGATTTACCAAGTGACCCTAAAGACCCTGGTAGGAAAAATAGCAATACACCTTATATACTAAAAGGGGATGAACCGAAGAATGAGCCCAAGCCTGAAAATAAAAAGAATGACGCGTTCGCGATTCCGACAATTAAAAAAGAAGATTTAAAAAAGCCAGGATCATGAGAAAGATATTAGTCATTGTTTGTGCAGGAGTTGTAATGGCATCTTGTAAAAACGAAAATAATTCTGCAAATATCAGAAGTATAAACGTTGTTAATGATTCATCAACGTTTCCAAAAGATTCAAACACGTTCTATTTTCCATTGTTGGGAACATCAAGAGATGCAGATGTACTTGATACATTTACAAACTCATGGTATTCAAAGATGTTATTTGGTTTGCATGAGCCAGTGCTATATCAATCTTCGGATACCACTGAAATATTTAGGTTTACTTGGCTAAGAACATTCCATAAGCCTATTGCTATCCGGGTGACTGCTAAGAACGGGGAGCATATATTGACGCTCAAAGTTGCTAGTGGGGCTGGTGGATATGAAGTTGGGAACCTGGTTCGAGACACCTCTTTTTATATTAGTAATAATGAATGGAATGAGTTTTCTTCCAGAATGGGGGCAATAAATTTTTGGAGCTTATCGAGCCAAGATAATAGTCGAGGCAAAGATGGGTCTGAATGGATATTGGAAGGCCGTGGAAATGAGAAATATCATTTTGTGACTCGATGGACACCTAATACAAATGCAACACCCAATAAAGACTATCGAAGCTGTTGCTATTATCTTATACAACTGTCAGGATTGAAGATACCTGATAAGGAGCTCTATTAAGTTAAAACTCTAATTGCGAATAAGGCTATTTTCCTAACTCTTTTCTTTTTATATGATTAAATTCAATTATAACTTTGGTAAAACAAAGAACAGAACCTACATTAATAGTAGAATAAATAATAGCGATCTTAAAAACTAACGTATATTATGTTATAAAATAATAATCTTTCTATTCCATGCTTTTGTGCAGTAATTGAATCAATTGCTCAATCTGCTTATCTTTTACAGCAATTTGTGATGACCAATTATTTAATAGTTCAACATCATTCGTCGATAAATATATAACCAGGCCTTGCTTTTGTAACCCAACTAATCGAACCTCGTTTATTTCCTATTGCTAAATAAGCTAACCCTGCCAAACTCTGATACTTCCAGTATCCGCTTCAGGTTTCCGTTCTCGAGTGATACATAATAATTCGATTCGCCATTGAGATCCATTTTAACGGCCTCTTTCACCTGGTAATCGGGGTAATTTTTCTGGATCTTTTTAACAGCAGATGCGGGCAGTTTGTCGAAACTTACGTGGCGGCTCATACCGATCTGCTCTCCGTCGGATGAATAAAATGCTTCCATCTTTTCACTGTTCAATTCAAAGGCAAAAGAAATGAATTGAGGATTGATGTGCCAGCTAACATTGGTTGCACCGGCGAATGTTGCTTCGAAAGCAGACTTAACACGATAATTCAGGTGTGTAATATCGGCAGCGAATGCGCTGGTTCCGATTGATGCAGCAATCAATACTGCAAGGAATAATTTTTTCATGGTGGTAGTTTTTTTATATAATGATTTGCTTTTCTCTCAATGGCAAGTCAAAAGTATCCTGCATTTTTTCTATTTTTTTTTCAATTATGACCGGTAACCGGCTTTCTGCTTTCGATTGTTATGAGCGGTGTTAATGCCAATGTTAAGGATCGTTAACAATAACCTGTAATTCAATGCTGCAAAGCATTACAGCCGATCCAGCCAATTACCTGGAAATGTCGGTTCGCTGGATCAAATTGTAAACAGTGTGTTAACAGATGGGATGAACGGAAAGAACTAACTTCATATTCCTATGAATTATCTCGCACATGCATACCTTTCTTTTCACCAGCCCGATATCCTGATTGGGAACATGATCAGTGATTTTGTAAAGGGTAAGCAGCAGTTCGATTATACTCCCGGCATCCAGCAAGGCATCCGCCTGCATAGGGCCATCGATGCTTTTACCGATTCGCATTCAGCCACTTTAAAAGCCAAACAATATCTCAAGCCCGCAGCAGGGCGTTATGCCGGTGCTTTTATGGATATTGTATATGATCATTTTCTTGCATTGGATCCGGGAGAAATGCAGGAAAAAGACTGGAGTATGTTCGCGGGTGAAGTGTATGACCAGTTGTTCCTTTCCCGGCCGGTACTTCCCGAAAGTTTCGCCAGCATGCTTCCGTTTATGAGCCGCCAGAACTGGCTCTATAATTACCGGTTCGACTGGGGTATCAGCAGAAGTTTCAAGGGACTGGCATCAAGGGCCCGTTACCTGACGGCCGAGTCGGATGATGTTTTTGCATTATTTGAAACCCATTATCACAGCCTCGGAGAGGCTTATCAGCAATTCTTCCCCGATGTTAAAAACTTTGCTAAAGAAACCCTGGTTGCTCTCATGAAGCAATAGCCATTTATCTTTGCCAAAATTTTCTACATGAGATCGATTGTACTGGGCTGCCTGCTCATCGTGTGTTCCTTTGCTTCCCAAGCACAACAGAAACCTACCGAACTGGACAAATCTCCTATGGATATGAGTTATTGGCCAGACAATTATCCTATCCTCAGGATGAGTGGTAAAGCCAAAGACCAGCCGGTAGCGCGACTGATCTATAGCCGCCCCCTGAAAAGCGGCCGCGACATCTTTGGTGGCATCATCAAATACAATGAGTTATGGCGTTTGGGTGCCAATGAGTCTACTGAGCTGGAACTGTTTAAGAATGTACGCATAGGGGGTAAATTGCTGCCCGCAGGAAGGTATACCATGTATTGCATTCCCGGCGAAAACAAATGGACCATCATCATCAACCGCGATAATTATTGCTGGGGCAGCTTTACCTACGATAGCCGCAAAGATGTACTGAGAACCGATATTGAAGTGGGCCGCAACAACGAAGTCGTGGAAGCTTTCACCATGTATTTCGATGATGCCAGGAACGGCGCCAATCTCATTATTTTATGGGACAATCTCAAAGCTGTAATGCCCATCACCCTCAATGGTGATAATCCGCAACCTTCCAAAAAGAACACACCAAAAAAGAACTAATTTAGTTTTATGAAACTTGCAACCAAATACATACATGCAGGCACTGAGCCTGACCCCTCTACAGGTGCCATCATGACACCCATTTACCAGACTTCTACTTATGTACAGGAAGCCCCTGGCGTAAACAAAGGATATGAATATGCCCGTAGTCAAAACCCTACCCGTAAAGCGCTGGAAGATGCTTACGCACAGATCGAGAACGGCAAGTATGGACTGGCATTCAGCAGCGGTGTGGCTGCCACCGATGCTGTGATCAAACTGCTGGCACCCGGCGACGAAGTGATCGCTGCCAACGACATGTATGGAGGCACTTATCGCTTGTTCACCAAAGTATTTGCCAAATTCGGCATCCGCTTCACTTATGTTGATACTACGGATGCTGCCAATATCAGCAAAGCCATTTCACCCGCCACCAAACTCATCTGGATTGAAACGCCCACCAATCCGCTGATGAACATTACAGATATTGCGGCTGTTGCAGCTATTGCTAAAAAAGCAAATGTGCTGCTTTGCGTAGACAACACGTTCGCATCGCCTTACTTACAGAATCCGTTAGACCTGGGCGCCGATATCGTTATGCATTCTGCCACCAAATACCTGGGTGGACACAGCGATGTGATACAGGGCTGCCTGGTGATGAATGATGCCAACCTGAGAGAACAATTGTATTTCATACAGAAAAGCTGCGGCGCCGTTCCGGGTCCGCAAGACTGTTTCCTCGTATTAAGAGGCATCAAGACCCTGCACGTACGCATGCAGCGTCATTGCGAGAACGGCGAGAAGATAGCGCATTTCTTACGCAATCACCCCAAAGTAGGCAAGGTATACTGGTGCGGTTTCACCGATCATCCGGGTTATGCTGTTGCCGGCAAACAAATGCGTGGCTTCGGTGGTATGATGAGTTTCGAATTGAAAGATGACAGCGCGGAAACAGCAAGAAAAGTATTGGCCGGCACCAAAGTATTTGCACTCGCCGAAAGCCTTGGAGGTGTTGAATCATTGATCAATCACCCCGCATCCATGACCCACGCTTCTATTCCGCGGGAAGAACGTATTAAAAACGGTCTCAGCGACAGCCTTATCCGCCTGAGTGTGGGTATAGAAGATGTGGACGATCTCATAGCCGATCTCAACCAGGCCATCGGGTAAACTGCCGGTTATGAAGCCTGCTTCATTAAAAGCTTTCTTTGATGAAAAAGCGGATCTGTACAACAGACCCGCTTTCATCAAAGATGATCCCATCTGCGTTCCCCATGACTTTTCTAAAAAGCAGGATATAGAAATTGCCGGGTTCTTCGCTTCCATATTCGCCTGGGGTAACAGAACCACCATCATTAGCAAATCCAGGGAATTGATGCAGTTGATGGATCGCAGGCCACATGAATTTTGTCTTCATCATAGCGATGCTGAACTGAAAAAATTGCTGGGCTTTAAACACCGGACTTTCAACAGCACCGACCTGCTTTATTTCATAGCGTTCCTGCAATTCCATTACAGCCGTTACGATTCTCTGGAAGATGCTTTTTTGATGGGTCCTGATCAGGGAGCTTCTTCCACTGTAGAAAACAACCTGATCCACTTTCACGAATATTTTTTTTCGCTGGAGCATGTGCCTCTCCGTACTAAAAAACACATTGCCACTCCTTATAAAGGCTCTACCTGTAAACGGCTCAATATGTTTTTGCGATGGATGGTTCGCAGTGATACCAAAGGCGTTGATTTTGGTCTCTGGAAAAAGATCAGGCCGGCGCAACTGGTTTGCCCTATCGACCTTCATGTGGCCCGGGTTGCCAAACGTTTCCATATCCTGGAAAGAAAACAAATCGATTGGCAGGCGGCGATGGAATTGACTGCCTACCTGCATACATTGGACCCACAGGATCCTGTGAAATATGATTTCGCTTTATTCGGATTGGGTGTTATTGAAAAGTATTAATCATAGGATAACTTGCTACAAAAATTGTAGCATCATATTTCTGCTAAATTGCAACATGAAAAAGTATTTACTGTCTCTTCTTCTCGTTTCTTCATTCCTGTTAACACAGGCACAAGTTGTAAACACTTTACAGGTACCGGGCCGGAAGGCCTTTTGTACAATCGCCGAAAAAGGAGTGTCTGTACTGCCAAGCGGCAGGCAGGTAACACCGGCCGGCGAGCTGATCCGCATTACGCACGACCCTTTTGGCATGGCCTTATCTCCCGACGGAAAAAAAGCAGTAACACTGCACAATGGCGTATTTACCATCATAGACCTGCGTTCCCTGGATGCTACCAGGGTACCCAGTTACGATAAAAAAATCGTCTCTCCTTTATCCAATGGTTCTTTCCTGGGCGTTGCTTTTGCCAACGACTCCAAAACCGTGTACCTCAGCGGAGGTGATAATGGCGCTGTGATCATATATGATATAGAAAAGTTGCAGCGTATCGACTCTCTTTCATTGAACGGAATGGTCAATGGGATTGATTTTGAAGACAGCTTTACTTCAGACCTGGTATTGAATGAACAGGATCATGAGCTCCTGGTGCTGGACAGGGCAAATTTTCGTCTTGTGCGATATGACCTGGCTGGTAAAAAGATCACCGCTTCCATTCCCGCCGGCCGTTTACCATTCGGGTTGGCATTAACGCCCGGCAATAAAATGGCCATGGTAGCCAATGTGGGTATGTACGCCTATCCGTTGATCGAAGGGGTTGATAAAACGAATTACGAGCGTACGATGATCCCCTGGCATCCGTATGCCGATAACAGCGCAGCATCCATCGAAGGCACAACGATCAATGGCGAGAAGATACCTGGTGTGGGAAGTCCTTCTGCACCTGAAGCCATGAGTGTTTATACCATTGATCTTGCCAGCAACCAGGTGATAGACCGGTTTAAAACCGGCCACCAGATTGGCCAGATGGTAGAAGGTGCTGAAGTAGTAGGTGGCGCCAGTCCCAACTCCATTGCTGTAGGCAGCCGCTATGCTTATGTAACCAATGCAACCAACGACAACATTTCCGTCATCGATTATGCGAATCACAAGATCGTGGATCATATCCCCATCAAAGTAGATAACCGCATTGATCATTACCGTGGGTTGCTGCCCTTTGGCCTTACATTGAGTCGTGATGAAAAAACATTGTATGTAGCGCTCCTTGGCTTTAATGCAGTAGCGGTGATCGATGTTGCCAGCGGTCAAACAAAAGGACTTATTCCAACCGGCTGGGGACCAACACGAGTGCTGTTATCGAAAGATGAACAGGAAATCTATGTGATCAGTTGCCGTGGCCTGGGGGCAGGTCCCAATGGCGGCAAGGGTTTTATTAAACCCTTACAGGGAACTTATATTGGTGATATACAACTGGCTACTTTCCAGAAAATACGCATGCCCGATACCAAGCAGTTGGCTGCATATAGCAAACAGGCCATCGATAATACCATGCAAACCGTTGCTGTTACCGATGATGTTAAAAATCCTTTGCCTCCTTTGCCCGCACTCCGTGAAAGCCCGATAAAATACATTGTTTACATTACCAAAGAGAACAGGTCTTACGATGAAGTATTCGGACAATTGAAAACCGGTAAAGGAGATACCACGCTGGCAAGATTTGGCGTAGGTGTGAATGTGTATGGAAAAAATGATACGCTGAAAGTGGCGAAGGCCAAGGTAATGCCCAATCATGCCAAAGCCGCTACTGAATTCGCTTTCAGCGACAATTATTATTGCGACAGCGATGCTTCTATCCATGGTCATCACTGGATGATGGGCGTAATACCTAATGAATGGGTAGAAGCCAATTCAAGCGTTAACAAAACAGCAAAGATTTTTTCAAAAGCCCCCGGGCGTCGGTTCCCAGGCTCTACTGGCAGTATGGATCCGGAAGATTATGCCGAGACGGGTGGTTTATGGGAAGCATTGGAACGGCATCATATTTCATTCTACAACTTTGGCGAGGCCAATGAAACAGCGCATGTAAGGGAAGAATGGTATGATACGCTTACCGGCGCCGCACATGGTGTGATGGTACCCATGCAAAAAGCACTGTGGAGCAGGACCAGTCATAATTACGCAGGTTTCAACACCAATATCCCCGATCAGTTCCGCATGGAGCAGTTCGAGAGTGAGTTCACCAAAAAATGGCTGAAAGGAAAAGAAAAAATGCCGCAACTCATCACCATGCAGGTACCCAACGATCATGGAGCCGGCCCAAGACCGCAGGATGGTTATCCTTATGTGCATTCATACATGGCAGATAACGACCTGGCAGTGGGACGTATCCTGCATTTCCTCTCCCGCACGCCTTACTGGAAAAACATGTTGGTGATCATCACCGAAGACGATCCCCAGGGAGGTGTTGATCATATCGATGCGCACCGCAGTGTGCTGATGATGGCCGGTCCTTATGTGAAAAGAGGTTACACTTCACATACGCATGCGAACTTCGGATCGATCCTCAAAACCATCTACAATATCCTGGGTGTTCCCTATGTAAACCAGTACGATGCTACCGCTTCATTGCTGAGCGATTTCTTTACAACAAAACCCAATTATACCCCTTATACTTTTGTGATGCCGGATAAAAGGATATTCGATCCACAGCAAGCCATGAACCGTTATCATAAAGACATCAACTGGCGAAAAATTGAACGCGGACCCGATATGGATGATGAAGATGAGATGCGCGCTAATCATTATAAGAAACTGCATTAATGCCTATCTTTAGGTTATGTCCGCCACCTATGAAATACAGGAATGGGAACAGATGGATGTTGCAGCGCTGGCAGCCCGCATCAACCGATTGATCACTGATGATTTTTCCGGTTTGATCAACCTGCTCTACCGCCTGGATATCAGTGAGGCAAAACTGAAAAAATTATTATCCGAACACCCGCAAGAAGATGCCGGCAAGATCATTGCTGAACTCATTGTTGAACGGCAGCAGCAGAAATTACAGGCTCGTCAGCAATTTCATCGTGAAGACAATATTCCGGAAGATGAAAAATGGTGATCGATCCGTTTAAAGCTATATCCTTCCTTCTTTAAATAATTGATCAGTTCATTCAACCGGTTATAGAATTTGTCTGTTCTTCGCGGGTCTGTTCCGGCGTGGATTAGCAACACAGCGCCGTTCAGCTTACCGGGTCTTGTTTCGTTGTAGCGGTATAAGCGCTGCAGGATCGTGTCGCTGCTTTTATAAGCAGCGCCCATCTCCGGCCAGGTATAATCTGCATTGGTAATGGTTCCCGGTGTAAAGCTGAACAGGTTAATACCTGTTTCATTACACCACCGCGCAATGGTGTTGTTCCACCATTCATAAGGCGGAATAAAATAACGGTACGATGCATCAGCTATACCCGCCTCTCGCATGGCTTGCAGGTTTTGATTGAGGTCATAAATAAAATCACCGCGTGCAATTAGGGTACTATCACGTTTTCGCCAATCGCAATACAACAGATGCGCATCGGAATGCGGACCCAAATAATGTTGCGCTTCATGCAATGCCCTGATCCCGGGTTGAAAGGATTGATTCCGGTAAAACCGGCCGGTGAAGAAGAAGGAAGCTTTTACATTTTGTTGTTGCAAGATCTTCGTAATCACCGGAAGCCCTTCTCCCCATTCATCACCGGTGAAAACGAGGCTTATTTCTTTGAGAGAAGAATCACCTCTTATGAAAGCCCCGTTAGATGATTCCCGGTTTTGTTGGCTTGCGCGGGTGTTTGTTCCCGTGCGTCTTTCTTTATCATCTTTCAATGCATCTGATTCTTTAGCCGCCAGCAAATAGATCAATGAGGCCGTTCCATCCATGGTAGGTTCATTTGTACTATAGTCGCCATAGTCATCATGATAAACAGCCAGGTCACTTTGAAAAGTTTCATATTCATCGGCATTATTCAAATGAATACCAATCAGGCTTTTGTAAATGCTGGTATATACCGGACCATCTACCAGTCCGCCATCGATCGGGTAATTTTTCAGGTGTGTGAATGCGGAATGCGGATCTTCAGGCGTATCTCCCCAGGCAGGCAATCCGTATACCATACTGGTGCCCCAGGGGTTACAGCCGAATAACCAATCGAGGTTAGCCTGTTCCAGTTCATCATAAGTATCATCATTCGTGAGTTGACGGTACCAATAGCATTGTGTTGTGAATGCAACGGTGAGGTTATTGCTGCACCAGATAAAAGGTATGGCCCTGAAAAAAGCATTGGTGTTGGCTTTCAGCCAGACTTTCTCTATCCCTTTTCGGTAATCATCGATCAGTATTTCACGATTTTTTCCATTCAATTGTTTGGCCAGCTCATAATGACCAACATTCACAAAAGGATACCATTGGTAGTGGTTTGCAGAGTCGGCGCCGAGCCAGGGTGTAACAGGTTCTTCGCGTGCATACCGCAAGGCGGAATCTGTCATTTGTAAGGCTGCGGCAGCGAGTTCCATATCATCCGTCCAATTACCTTCTGCATAGATATAAGGTGAACGTACCGAAGCGGTCTGGCAAACGCCGGGCTGTTTTTGTCCGGCTTCGAACGCTTTTTTCGCTTTATACAAGAGTCGTTCTGAGAAAGCCCGGTCACTGCCTGCATATAATTGCGAAGCCAATGCAAAACTGCTGGCAAATTTTCCGGCAGTGGAAGCAATGCCTGTTGTGGCATTCATGAATTTACCCCGCACTTGTGGTTTGCCCGAACAGAAATAAACCGGGCGCTCTAACCCGCGGCCGTAGTAATTGGTATCTTCTTTGGGAATGCGCATGCCCTTGTGGTCGCGGTCGTCTCCCAATTGATTGAACAACCATCCATCTTTCGGATTCATTTTCAGCAACCAGTCGATCCCCCATCTTGCTTCATCCAGCACATCGGCTACTCCATTGGCGACTTCTAGCCCGTTTGCCTGTTTGGTATCACCAAATACCTGTGGAAAATCGCGGTAAGCGGCGAGCAGGTGATAGGCTGCGTTGGCCGAAGTAGTGGTGTATTGCAGGTAATCACTTGCATCGTGCCATCCTCCTGTTACATCGATGTGTGTACTGTCGGGCATAGGGCCATACAATGTGTAGCCGTCGTGCGTGTGGCAGCTGTCTTTCAAAAAAGGGTTGAAACCGCTGCGTTGCTGGCGCATATAGCGCAGGCAAAAATCAGCGGCGCCTTTGTACACATTTTTATCAATGGGAAACACCGGTGATATGGCATCACCCGCTTTAATGAAATACTTGCCAGTTTTGCTGAAACCGGTAAAGTCTATGCGTACGGTTTGTGTAAAAGGTCCATACGCACCATAAGCCGCGGAAAGTTTGCAATTGTAAACAATCTCATGGGTACTGCTGTCTATCAGCACAGCCGTTTCGGGTAGCCGGTTTGTTTTAGCGCACCATACCGCCACTTTGATCCCATTGGGTGTATAACCGAGTTGGTTGATCCTGATCCATGATTCAGCCGGTTCATTTTCCTTGAAAGCAACAGCACCTAACAGCAGCAGTGCTATGCAAAAGATATTTTTCATATAAAGCATGTCGTCTTAAAGATACTGTTGCAGGAACAAGAACCGCCTGTTTTTTTACATTATTTTCGCCAGATCAATTGCGTTTCCATGAAGCTTGTTTCTTATCTCAACGACGGACACGACCAACTGGCTTTCTTAGCAGATGGTTATTTATACGATTGCGACCTGGTTCATCCCGAACTGCCCAACAGCATGAACATGTTCCTGCATTATTGGGATGATATGTTCCCGGTTGCCATGCAGGTAAATAAAGCCATCCTCGAAGGCAGGGTGGGCAAAGACAAAGCCATAGCGCTCGATTCGATCCAGTTGCTGGCGCCGGTACCTTTTCCCACATCATGCAGGGATGGTTATGCATTTCGCCAGCACGTGGCCGCCGCGCGCAGGAACCGCAAAGTGGAGATGGTTCCCGAGTTCGATCAATACCCCATTTTTTATTTTACCAATCATCATAGCATCCAGGGACCGGGTGATATTCTGTGCATGCCCGATCATTTTGAAAAACTGGATTTTGAACTGGAAGCGGCGATCGTTATTTGCAGGCAGGGAAGAAATATCACCGCCGAAAAAGCCGATCATTATATAGGTGGTCTCATGATCATGAACGATATGAGTGCAAGAAGATTGCAGATGGAAGAAATGCTGCTCAACCTGGGGCCTGCAAAAGGAAAAGATTTTTCTACCGTTATCGGCCCCTGCTTAGTAACATTAGATGAACTGGAACATTATGAAATACCCGCCAAGCAAGGGCATATCGGTAAGAGCTGGAACCTCTCTATGAAATGTTGGGTCAATGGTGTTCAGGTGAGCGATGGCAATGTGGGCGATATGGACTGGACCTTCGCCGAAATTATTGAGCGATGCGCTTATGGTGTTACCCTGCATCCGGGTGATGTGATTGGAAGCGGCACAGTGGGAACCGGTTGTTTTCTCGAACTCAACGGCACCGGTAAACTGAACAATCCCGATTATCCGGAACAGTGGCTACAGCCAGGCGATGTGGTGGAAATGGAGATCGAAGGTATTGGTAAGCTTACGAATACGATTGTGAAAGAGGAGAGCGATCACTCCATACTTGCGAAGAAGAAGTAGTTATTTCACGGCCCATTTCTATCGCTTTCTGTACGATCTCGTAAGTTGAATGTGATAACTGCAACGGCTTAACAGGTACGCCTGCCAACCATTTCATCACTTCGAAATAAAAGTCAGGCTTGATGCTATCAATGACTACTGCGTTGAAATCTTTCAGTGCAGCGGCATTACACAATTGTTCGTATTGTCCTTTGATAGGCAGGGCCAGTAATTTTTTTCCCAGGTACAATGCTTCGGCCGGCGTTTCAAATCCAGCGCCTGTGATCACACCATGGGAATGAATGAGGCTTTGCGTAAATCCTTCGTTGCTGATGGGATACAAGGTAACATTGCCTTTCTGCACCCGTTCTTTTACCTTCTTTGAAAATACTTCAAAGCGAACATCCTTCACCTGTTGCAATGCCGGCACCACTACTTCATCGCTATAATGCGAAAGGTAAACGGTAATATGTCCCTCATCGGTAGGTGTTGCCTGCAGTATCTCCTGCTTGATAACCGGTGAGCAGATGAAATCGTCGTATTGCTTGAAATGCAATCCCAGGTATGCTTTGGAAGGTGCATATTGTTTCAGCACCCACTCTCCTGCCATATCTTTTTTATTGCTGCGAGGTGTGTGTTTACTCTGAAAACTCGCCTGGTGTCCGAAGCCAATGCTGGGTACTTTTTTCAAGCGGCAGGCCAGGGCTGTGATGCTTTCAAAATCATTCAGTACAATATCGTATTGTTCAACCGGCAGGTCGCGGGCTTCTTTCCAGATGCGTTTGCAATTGAATGCTGACCAGATGCGACGGTAATCGAGTCCGCCGGTATTACCGTAAAACAAACTCACACCATTACTGCGGTATGCAACAGGCAGGTTGGGTTGTAAATGACTGTTACTGCCACTGAGGAAAACATCCACTTCTCCGTAAGTAGTGAGATAGGGCATCAGCTCCATTGCGCGGCTGATATGCCCATTGCCTGTTGCCTGTACTGCATATAATATCTTCATGACTGCGCAGCTAAAGAGTGAATGAATAAAGCCACTTCATCTGTTACCACGTTCAGTTGCGGCAATTTCTTTTCCATGGTGATCACAGGCGCTTTCATGGCAGCGAACTCCTTTTCATCGTAGTGGAAAATGTTCCACTCGTTCTGTGTATATTCCAGCGCTGTGAGGTTTTCCACCCAATCGCCACTGTTCAGGTACATTACAGATCCATCTTTGGTTACCACTTCTCTTTTCTGAGGTTGGTGTATATGACCGCAGATCACATAATCGTATTTCTTTTCTATAGCCAGTTCCGCAGCGGTTTGTTCAAAATCGCCGATCCAGGCAACCGCTTTTTTCACACTGTTCTTTACTTTCTTACTGAAGCTCATTTTCTCTCTTCCCATTGTCTTCAGGCACCAGTTGATGAAGCGGTTGAGCACGATCAGCAGATCATATCCGTGACCGCCCAGTTTGGCCAGCAATTTGGCGCTGCCTTTCGTGGTAGCATCAAACACATCACCATGGAATATCCAGGTCATTTTGCCATTGATCTCCATCACCACTTTATCGGTGAGCTGGAAATTACCCATTTGCATATCACTGTAACGCCGCAGTATTTCGTCGTGGTTACCCGTAATATAAATTACCCGGGTACCCATGCTCAGCAGGTTCATGATCTCTTTGATCACCTGTGTATGTGGCACGGGGAAATAGCGCTTGTTGAACTGCCATATATCAATGACATCACCATTCAACACCAGTATTTGTGGGTGGATACTTTTGAGGTAGTTCACAATCTCTGTAGCGTGACAACCATAGGTGCCCAGGTGCAGATCACTCATCACTACCACATCTAACGAACGTCTTTCCATACAGGAAGGGGTTTAGCAAAGGTCCCGCCACTATATGAAGTACATGTTATGCGGTCGTTATGGAATTGTTACCCGGCCTCCTCAATCTTTGAGGCACAGTTGGTTACAGGTCGCCTAATTGGGGCCTTAATACGATGTCTTCCACTACTGCCATAGGAGAAAGTTGTGAAGCGGCATAGATCATTTTGGCAACATCTGCTGCTTCCATGATTCTTTTGGGGTCGATATTGAAACCATCCCAACTGGCGCTCATGGTGGCGCCGGGATGCACCGATGTTACTTTAATGCCGTTTGGTTTCAACTCTTCCCGCAGATTTTTGCTGAAACCATATAAAGCAAATTTGCTGATGCTGTAACTGCCTCCGTTGGCATACGCATGCAACGATGCGATGGAGCACATATTAAAAATATGGCCCGATTTTGCTTTGATCATGGCGGGCAACAGGGTTCTGGTGAGATAATAGGCACTGTAGAGATTAGATTGTAACATGGCTTCGAGCTGACCATCGGCTTCATCGTGTACCGATCCGGGTATGAAATGGCCGGCATTGTTCACCAGTACATCCGGTGTTCCGAAGCCCAGGCACCAGTTACCAAAAGCCCACGCTTCTTCTTTCACCGATACATCGGCAGGGCGGGCTTTGATCGTAGCTTGCGGATAAAGGGATTGCAGTTCGCTTACGGCATCGTACAGTTGCTTTTCACCCCTGCTGCACAGGAACAAAGTATTTCCCGCTGCTGCAAACTGTTCAGCCACTGCTTTTCCAATCCCTTTGGATGCTCCTGTGATAACGATGTTCATAATGCCGCGTTTAAAATCCGAAGTTAATACCTTTGCCCCATGAAATACCGTCACCTTTTCTTTGACCTGGATCATACGTTGTGGGATTTCGAAACCAATGCTAAGGAAACACTGAAGGACCTGTATCAATCCAATGCCTTGCATGAAAGAGGCATCACGGATTTCGATGCGTTCTATGAACGCTATTCTTATCACAATGAGCGTTTGTGGGACAGGTACACCAAAGGATTCATCAAACAGGAAGAACTGCGGTGGAAAAGGGTATGGCTGGCCATGCTCGATTTTAAGATCGCCGATGAACTGCTTGCCCGCGCTTTATCGCAACAATTCCTGGAGCTGTTGCCCAGCAAGACCAATCTCTTTCCTTATACGGTTGAAATATTGGAATACCTGAAAGCGAAGAGCTATCACCTGCACCTGGTAACCAACGGCTTCGAGAAAGTACAGCACAGTAAGCTGAAACAATCCGGACTTGATGGATATTTTGAGGCGGTGATCACATCGGAAGGCAGTAACAGCCTCAAGCCCAACAAAGAAATTTTCGATTATGCATTGGAACAAACCGGTGCCGGCGTAGAAGAAAGTATTATGATCGGCGACAACCTCGATGCGGATATCCAGGGGGGTATCAATGCCGGCTTGGATACCATTTTTGTGAATCATTTGAATGTGGTGCCGCATGTAAAGCCTACTTATACTGTTCACCACCTGAAGGAACTGGAATCTATCTTATAACAAAGGCCCCGCCATGGCGGGGCCTTTGTTATTTTAAATTCGTTGGCTTATGCTTTAGCCGGTGCTGCCTTTACAGTTGTTTTTGCAGCCGCGGGCTTTACTTCTTTTGTCTCTTTTTTGTCTTTGCTGCGGCAATTAGCGCCTTTTTTGCAGCAGGATTTATCACATTTTTTACCGTCTTTGCCTTCGTGTGCAAAAGCAGTACCTGTTACCAGGAAAGCAGCCATAGCCAATACCCATAATTTTTTCATGACTCGAACGTTTTTTATTTAAGAATTCTGTTATCGAATATAGTGTTATTGTCTGTTCTTTCATTAAGTTAATCCGTTAATTGTGCCAGACGGCATTGAATACGGGATTATATTATTGAATAACAATCATTTATAAGCAGCCGGTTTCATCCTGTCTATCAGAAAGGCAGCACCAGTTTCACGCAAATATTCCGGCCCATATTATACATTCCGCTGTGACCGTTGGGTGATTGGTTGTAGTATTCAAAATATTTCAGCCTGCTCAGGTTGGATTGATATACTTTATCCAGCAGATTCATTACCTGTATGTATAGTTGCATGGACCGGCTTTTATAGTACCTGATGTCTGCAGTAAGGCCTATATGCAACAAAGCATAACCAGGTGTTGGTGTTTCTGTATGATTCAATCCGAGAAACCGGTTTTGTTTCGCAGCCCATTCAACTTCTACTTTAGGTGTAATGGATGTAAACCATTTTGATGCAGTTGTTATTTTCTGTGTGATGCTGCTCCATATTTTCAACGGCGGAATAAGCGGCAGGTAAGCTCCCTGTTCGCCTTTGCCTTCATAGATCTCGTTTTTGTTGAAGCCATAGACAACCGACAGATTGTTATCGAAACTAAATCCTCTGAGTTTTACCGGGTTAAGGGAGAAACCTGCTTCCATTCCATACAACTGCGCAGCTGCTTGCTGGTATTGATATGTTTTATTGCCCTGTGCATCCGTGATCGGGTTTCCGTTATTATCTGCAAGCATCGTCAGGTAAATATAATGTTGGATATGATTGTTAAAGAGACTCAGCTCTGCTGAAAAATTGCTGAACCTGGCGCTTGCGCCCAGGTCTGTTTCCAGTGAAAACTCGGGATCGAAATTCCGGTTACCAAGATAAATGATGTGCGCACCGGGATCCAGGCCGTTGGATGCCATTTCCGTAATATTAGGAGCCCTGTAACCCCTGCCGATATTGAATTTGAGCCCGATATCCCTGGTAGCCTGAAAAGTAAACCCTACACTTGCTGATATTCCTTTGAACACTTTATCATAAGCCGGGAACTGTAAAACAGCATTGGCCGTATCCGGTAATGCCACATGTTCATCAAAACCCGCAGCAGCATTGTTTCTGACGAAAAAATCTTTCCATTGCACCCGTCTCAGATCGTACCGGGCTCCGCCACTCACACCCCATTTCCCCGATTTCCATTTTGCATACCAATAGGCGCCGCCGTCGTACAGCGCATAGTCGGGAATGGGAAAATCTGTTGCATCAATACTTTTGTTCTGTTGCAGCATTCCATTGATGCCCACTGTAACCTCCATATTACCCAACCGGGGTGCATCATACCGCAACCCATAGTTCAACGTATTCAACCGCACATGCATTCCAGCCTGGTTGGGCATGGTAGGGTGATTGTATTCACGCCTGATATTTTGTTGCAGTGAAAAAATAATATCTACATTGCCTTTACCCAACTGGTAAAAATGATGGGTGTATATCCGGTAGTGATCGATGCGTTGATGGAGTGGCGAAAGCCGATACGTATTTAATTCATTGTATGGGATCAGCGGCCTGCTCTTGATGTCATCATTGTTTCTTTCCCGAACCTGTTTGGTAAATTGCCGTGTTAACGAATCGCGGCTTCCATCCGGGATGCCTTGCAGGTTGCTGTACAGGGTGAAATTAAAATGGGAATATCCTTTGTTGGTTTTAAAACCGGCCAGTGCCGACAGGTTCTTTTCGTCAAAATTGGTATTGTAAACCCTGTTGTCAATGGCATTGCGGTAATTGTTGGCCATACGATAAGAGCCTCTTAACACAAATAAAAATTTTCGTCCGTTGTATCCTATGCGCAGCCCATTCCCCACTAGGTTGTTGTTCGACTGGTATTCGCTTACGAATTTGCCATGCAGTTTTCCATCATCCATATCAGGAGTATAGGGAAACAAACTGATCACACCCGCGAGGGCATCAGACCCGTACATCAGGCTGGCCGGCCCTTTGATCACTTCTGCCCTGTTGATATCGTAAGCATCCACTTCAATGCCATGCTCATCTCCCCATTGCTGCCCCTCCTGGCGAATGCCATCGTAAAGCGTAAGTACCCGATTATAACCCAATCCACGAATGGAAGGTTTAGAAACATTCGGGCCTGTTTTCACCGTATGCAATCCAGGCACATTCCTGGCCAGTACATCCATCAGATCAGATGCCGCGGTACGTTCCATTGCAGGGGAAGAAATACCCATAATAGCAACCGGGTTTTCCCGGGCCTGCGTTGCCCTGGAAACACCTGTTACCACTACATCATTGAGCAATACATCATTGGCAGTCAAAACAATGCACAAAGTCAGGCTGTTGTTGCTTTTTACCGCTACCTGTTGTTCTGCATCATCATAACCCAGGCATGAAACCCTCAGCTGGTACGTACCCGCAGGTATGCGTGAGAGCATAAAAGAACCTAAACTATCTGACCATGCACCGAAGGCAGTTCCTGCAAGACTAATGCTCGCCCGCTCAACAGCTTTGCCTTCCGACAAAAGCTTGCCGGTGATCTTGCCTGTTTGCGCACTTGCAGTAAAAGCAAGCAATAACAATATGGATAAAATGGACTTCATAATCAGGTTAGTTGTTCGGTTGGTAAAAATATAAAGTTAGGTTAATCTAACAAATTGAATCCGGGAAATCTTTTCTATCTTTAATTCATGCTATCGCATACTGAAGAGAATTATCTCAAAGCACTGTTCCACCTTACGTCGGAAATCACCGGTAAATCCGAGGCGGGAACCAACGAGTTGGCAACTACACTGAATGTGAAACCTGCTACCGCCAATGATATGCTCAAAAAGCTGAAAGAGAAAAAACTCATCAGCTATGAGAAATACGGGAAGATTTCACTGACCGCTACCGGGAAAAAACAGGCTATACAGATCATACGCAAGCACCGGCTCTGGGAAACTTTCCTGTATGAAAAATTAGAATTCACCTGGGATGAAGTGCATGAAGTGGCAGAGCAACTGGAACATATCCAGTCATCCAAGCTGATAGAGAAACTGGAAAAATTCCTGAACTACCCTGAAGTCGACCCCCACGGCGACTCCATTCCGAATGCCAATGGAGAAATGAAAACCAGGGCCCGGAAAACTTTAACGCAGGTTCCTGTTGGCAAAACCTGTAAGCTTGTTACCGTAAAAGATGGCAGCGCTTCTTTTCTGCAATATGTAATGAAAGTGGGGCTGGGTCTCAGCAGTAAAATAAAAGTAGTGAGCCGTCAGGATTTTGATGGAACAATGGAAATAGAAGTGGATGGCAGAAAATCCAGCGTCAGCCAGAAATTCGCCGATAACCTTTATGTTATGTGACTCTCCTGATCACCTCCGGATTTATCCGCTTTTTCATTTTACAATGATCTTGTCCACCCTTACATTCGTACTATTGTCGATACCGGAAGCAATACTAATCCCCATCAATGCATTTTTACTAATGGATGGGGTTATAGCTGTAGATACTTCCTGCCAGTTCACGCCGTCATAGGATACTGATGCGGTTACAACCTCTTTATTCCTTTCCAGCTTCAGCCAGTAATTGCCTGTTAGTCTGCCGAAGGTTATTGCCGGCGCTGTTAAAGTTTTCCTTTCTCCCAGCCGTTCTATTTTTCCCGATGTGGTTGCTCTTGTTTCCAGTTGTGTATGCCAGCTTGGCTCTTCAATTTGTCCGCTGTTCCCGGGATACAATGTGAGCGAAACAAAAGGAGATTTAGCTGTACTATCTTCGCGTAGCATAATTCCAATTACAGAGAACTGTGAGCTGGGCTGTGGTTGTATCCGGAATATAAGCGTTGCTTTTTCTTTTACAGGGAAGCAGGTATAATGAAACGCATCTCCGTCGTTACCAATTCCCTTCCCAAAAGATTCGATCGAATATTGAACACCATTGTAATAAGTATTACCGGGTCTGATATTACCAATGTCCATTTGTATCCAGTCATCCGGTAAACCAGCTACAACCGGCTGTACAAAGGCACCCCGGCTATTACCGTTTTTATTGACAGCGATAACTGTATAATAATATTGCCTACCACGCTTAACGGTTTTGTCAGCAAAATCCGTTGCACTAATACCTGTTGTAATGATTTTAAAAGGACCTGTTTTCCGGTCAGAGCGTTTTATTGTATAAGTAGCCCTGTCATCAGTGGTGGCTATCCAGGAAAGTTTTACTTCATTGTTAAACCCTTGGGCAATCAACCCAGCTGGAGTGGTAGTTATCTCCCTTTTATTTGAGGCTGATGTACCGGCAAAAAACAAAGTGCCATAACCGGGATGGTCAGCACCTGGCCTGCCTGCTCCTTCGGGGCGTATCTTTTCCACTGCTTGTTCTATATATGGTGCATTCAATCCCTTCAATACCACATAATGTGCAAACACTTGCTCATACAATGGCCGCAACTGTCCTCTGCCTTTATCTGATATTTTAAAATGATGATATTTCCCTGTCCTGTCCAACCATTCACTAAAAGGTATATCATCGTTACCCAGATTGTATTTTGCTACGTATTCAAATCCCTTTAATAACAGGTTATTGCTATAGCCATACAAGTCCAGTCCCTGGTTCCATGCAATGGCACAACACTCGGCCAGCATACCAATACCCAGTTGCGAATGCGGCTGGTCGCGGCCACTTTCCTGTATTTGCCCTTTTTCACTGACAACATAATTTTGCAACCTGCCGTTACCCCAGCCGTGTGTATAATATCTTAAAGCGTCTTCAAAAATCTGTCTGTCGTTACAGAATACACCAATAGCCATACAAGTTTTCATAGCAGCTGCATCCCAATTGCCATTGGCAAAAGGAGCATAGTTTTTTATTACCGGATAAATAACGGTTTTGAAATGTTTTTCTGTTTTCGCAATATCATCCGCCTTCCAACCGGCGTTGGTATAACGTATGATTTCGGCAGCGTTCAGCATTTTAAAAGGCCCCAAGCCTGCCATCAATACTGCATCCCGGCCGGTGATCGATTTTAACGTTACAGACCAGGCGTTGATGATCTCAATGGACTTGTTGGCATATCTTTTATCACCTGTAATAGTCCACATGATGGCATTCTGATGCGCTGCATTGGCATCATTATCATACATACCACTTACGCCTGGATTACGACCTACCGTTTCAAGCGGGCCTTGCATCCTATAAGTGTATTGCGATGCTTCATCTTTGATAAAAAGGCTATACCCCGACCACACAGGCTCTTGTTTATGCATTATAGCGTTACGCATTCGTTCGAGATCTGCTTTGCTGTGTAAAATTCCGGGATGGATAAATCTTTGCCCCAACACGTTGTCAGAAAATGCAGCAGCAGTTACCAATAAAATAAAAAACTGAACGAAGTATTTTTTAAGTTGCTTCATACTAAAACGCTTATTTATCAATCCAAAAAGTACGCTCTACCGGTTCGGCAGATTGTATTTTTCCTTTAATGCCATACTGCCAAGCAACTACAGTTACTTTTACCGGGAATTGAGTCCGTGGCGGTATTGCGGTAAGCATCAGCTCATTGCTTGCTATTTCCGCCGGGCCTTCTTTTACGTAATACGAAACTGGCAAACCACTATCCGCAATAGCATTGAGCTTAACAGACCGGGTACCTTTTTTTACATCTTTAAGCATTGGAAATATTATTCTTTGTCGTTTCCCTTCTATTAGGGGATAATTAATCTTAACATTAAACTGCTGCACGACACTTTTGTAACCTACATCCCCGCTGTTATGCGCCAAGAGCCAGATATCATTTGTACGTTTTGTATTGTTCAGACCCATCCGGTAAAATTGAATGCAAAAAGTTGTGTCGTTCACCTTTTTAACCGGCCCGCATATGCGATCAATATTGATCTTGGTAGTAGCATGCACTCTGGAAAAATGCCGATGGGTCGAATCTGTAAAAGCAGCCGATAAATAATATGTAATGCCGTCAGCACCAGGCCAAATATTAGTTATACTATATTGCGCATGGGTGGACAGGTCAAACGATAATAATTGCCCCTGCCAAGCGAATCCTATATATTGTGGTTTCTTATTCTTTTTCCTGGCATAATAACTTTCTGTAGCATCTGCCATCTCTTTATCAAAATACCAGAATGCATCATGAGCATCCCCTTTATAAGAGCTGAATGGTGCCTCCTTCGATCTTTTATCCTGCCCTGGATGCCAGCGCTCCGCCAGCCATCCTTGTTTTTTATCAACTTTCGTCAATTGCACTTTTTCATCCAAAGGCTGGTATTGCGGCAGGCGGTATTGGGCGGCCTTTCTTATAAATAAAGAGAGATAGTCCACCACTTCATCCGACACATCAAAGTGACCATGGCCTGCATCGCATAAAAAAGAGATACAGCTTTCAGGATACATCATGCGAAATGCCAGCGCAGGGTTCACTCTGGCTTCCCACCATTCGTATTCGCCTTCAACCATTAACCCCGGAATACCATCAATATTCCTGTTCCTGCCCCATTCGAGATTCTCCCTTCCATATCCGGTAAGATTGGTTCGGGGCGCATCACCATGATAGGAGATGATCGCCAGGGTTCGTTCCGGGTTCCAGGCCGCAAAGTTCCAGGGAAAGGTAGCCATGGCTGAATGACCCAGGGGAATGAACGGTGCATATTTTAATTCAGTATAACCGCTTTTATCCGCCAGCGCATTCATCATATCATCAAATACTTTCTGGCAACCGTTCTTTACATCCCATTGCTGGTCGATGCCTGGAGATATCCATACAATAGCAAAGCCCAATTCAGTCATCGTTTTTCGAAAAGCAGTATGTTCAAAAATGGTCTCTTCACACATATTGTGTTGCCCTACTACCACTGCCCGCACCTGCCTGCAATCAGGTGGTATCCATAAAAATGCCTCAGGATTATCATTGGTTTCCGCGGAAATATATCCTTTTACTTTCACCGACCACTGGTATTCGGCACTTCTTGCAGAGAAAGAAACGAAAAGAGAAACCGGCAATAGGAATAGCAACTGTTTAATGTTCATGTATTATTTTTTTAATCGCCAGTAAACAACGTACCGCTCATGATGCACATCATATAAAGGTTTTACAATAATATTTTCATTAACTATCTTAAAAGTAAGCGGCCGACCCTGGAGAGGCTGTATATAGTTATCAATTTTCTTAGCATCAAGCGTGAATGTTGTATCGATATTACCCGGAACCGTATAATTATAAGTAATATAGTCGTTGTGTTTTGTCGGGTCTGAATAAGGCTCCCTGCCCGAAAAACTTCCGGTACCCATTTCACCCGCCAATATCACCGGGCCATAAGCAATTGCCGCAATAGACGGGTTATCATTTGCAGGAACAATATGCAATTGCATGGGATAGCGCAATTCAATGCGGTCATCTTTTTTCCAGGAACGGTTGATCGCTATATAGCTTCCAGGGGGCTGTTTTATTTTTAGTGATTTGCCATTTATTGATATCTCAACGTCTGCTTTTACCCAGGAAGGGTAACGGATATTTATAGTGATTGGTGATACGGGCGCTTCATCAACTGTAAAACTCATATTCCCATTTTCAGGGAATTTTGTTTGTTGTATAAGCTTAAATTTCTTCTCTTCCCAGTTCAATGTGGATGGAATAAAAAGATTTATAAATAAGGCATCGTTAGTGTGGTAATATATGCCCTCTCCATATTTTGCATGGTTCTCAAAACCTGTGCCCACACAGCACCAAAAAGAACTGTCGGGTGTGCTATACACTTTATGCGCACCTGGCAGCATCGGCAAAAAATAAGCGATCATGCCCGTTGCCGGATCTTGCTGACCCAATATATGATTGAACAAAGCTTTTTCATAATAGTCCGCATATTTTACATCACCACTGTGTATATACAAATGTCTTGTCAGCTTTAGCATATTGTATACATTGCAACTTTCACCGGTATAGCCTGTCAGATGTTGGGAAATCGCATCTGGTTCAAAAAAATGCTCCCGGTCGCTATTACTGCCTGTTGCAAAAGAATGGTGATCAACAACGGTTTGCCAGAAAAATTTTGTAATAGTATCCTGCCCTGCTTTATTTTCAATTTCATAATCACGCATTACGCCCAGCAGCTTGGGAATATAAGTATTGGCATGTGTACCCTTCAAATTATCAATACCGTTCTTCAGCGGATCAAGCATCCTGTTATCGTAGAAAAAATCTCCCAGCCATTGATCGTTGCGGTTACCGGTTATGGCATACAGGTTATAAAAAGTTTCATTAATGCCGCCAAATTCATTACGCAGCATAACAGCGCGTTGTTGTTGCGTCAATAGCTGCAGTTTTTTAAAGGCCCATGCCGAAAAGCCTTTTGCCACAGACAATGCCTGCCGGTTACTACAGTATAAGTATTGATCAAGAATGCCGGCTAGGATTTTATGCAACGTATACCAGGGCGCCCATACTTTTTCGCCGCGGATATTACGGTTAATAAACTCCTGAGGAAAGGCGCTGAGGTAGCCATCCTGGTTCAACGTTTGCTGCACGGCAGCCAGTGCGGCAATAATGGTATCTCCCTTCAGCTTATATACTTCATCGCCGGTCGCGGCATACATCAAAGCGAGACCTGATAAAATATGACCAGTAGAATGCCCGCGCAATTCACAATCCAGTGATTCCCATCCTGCATATTTTTTAATCTCATCATAACCGCCTTCATTGGCATCATACATCCCTGCATTGGTATAAAAACTATGCAGCAGGCTTTGGGTACTAATGCGTAAAAGCCATTGCTGCTCCCGCACCATGTTATCTCTAAAGCGGCTATTGAGTAGTTTTATATCTTTAAGATCAAAACTGTATACCGCCGGTTTTAGCTGATCTGGTACGGTAAATTTATCTGCATGCTGGCCAGGATAGTGCGATTGAGCATTGATAACAAAAGGGGAAACGAGAACATATATGATCAGTAGCTTTTTCATTTCCTGTTTTTTTTATTAACAATATTCCTAACCATAAGGGCCAATACCGGGCTTGACAAAAAAGAATTAAATACGTTACCAGCCTCTCTTATATGCGTAAGAAAAAAACCATACATCCCATTTTTCTTATCTATCCACGGATAAGCGCCCGCCCATGACGGACTGCTGATAATTATAGCATTGCCAACCTTGTCTGTTTCTTCGCGCCATTCGCCTAACCCGTAAATATCATTTCTGTTGCTGTGTCTTACAGCATGTACAAAATTATCTTTGGGTATATTCGCGTTCAATACATGATCTGCTTGCATTACAGCAATTGCTTTCTCAGATAAAATGCTTTTGCCCTTAAAAGAGCCTTTGTTAAAAATCATCGATAAAAACTTTGCATAATCATCCAATGTTGATCTTGCGCCACCACCCAGCATCGGTGCATGACCACCGGCTGAATCTACTGGAGTAAAATGGGTGGCATTCATTCCTAACGGGATCGCAATCTTTTCCTGAAATATCATCTCCCAATCTTTACCTGTTGCCAGTTCCGCCATACGACCAGCCACATTCATTGCCAACCCTCCATATTTAAACTTTGTACCCGGCAATGTATCAGCTGGCAATGCTGCAGTTGCAGCAACAGACGCTTTTAATGTCTGATAGATATCAATAGGTTTATCTGCAGGCTGGTAATCGGGGAAGCCTGCTGTGTGCGACATCAACTGAGCCAAAGTCGCTTCACCTTTAACATCTGTAAACTCCGGCAACCATTTTTTTACTTTATCGCTCCAGGATAATTTACCCTCATCCACCAAAGATGCAATAGTAGCTGCTGCGAGCCATTTACCGGCTGATGCAATGAATACAACCGTTTCAGGTTTATAGTTCCCGAAGTATCTTTTATAAATGGTCTTATTATCTTTTGCGATCACAACAGACGCGCCGGAATAATAACCATTATTTATCCAACCCTTTATTTTTTGTTCCAACAGAACAAAATTGTAACGGGTACTCTCCGAGCTCCTTTGTGCCTGTGCTTTTAGTATGAAGAAAAAAAACAGTCCGATCATACCATATTTATAGCAGTATAGCTTCTTTTGAAACAGCACGTATTCACTTTTTATTAGTTCGTTTATTTAAACACTACATGCTCAACATGCTCTCCGATGAAGATACGGGCCATATCTCCGGTTTTATACCATTTCAGTTTACCGGGCATATTGTCTGTAATTTTTGTTCCGTTGATAACAAGGTTCTCGAAAGTGACATTTCTTACTTTACGTGTATCATCATAGCCGGCAATGATCGACAGTTCAGCATTTTTACCATTGTAAGTAATATTTCTAAAATACACATTCTCTACGCCAAGTCCCGGCGCTGTACAATACTTCTTATTGAAGACTATTCTTATATTCACTAACTGTCCCTGCCGGAAATCTTCAACCCGAATATTTTCGAACAATACGTTGCGTATGAAATTATTATCCCCTACGCTGATATTCATGCAGCCCTGGTAGTCAATTTGCTCTTCCTTCTGATCTAGGATATCTATGTTACTATATTTGAGATCCTCAATTGTATCCGGTTTTAGCTTATTACCATGTAAGCCAATCATAATAGGATGTGCCACATCTGCCCATAATGTTGAATTTTGCATCGTAATATTCTTACTGCCGCCTGTAAATCCTTGCCGGGTAGCATATACAGTAGTGCAATCATCGGAATTACGGCAAAACACACCATCATATAAAACATTCCTACTGGCAAAAACATTCAAGCCATCGCCCCAGCCATAATAGCTGATACTTTTCACGTTTCGTATTGTTACGCTATCCGAACCGCCAACAGGGCATTGTGTAAATGCCAGCCCTTCTACTAAAATGTTACGTGAATTTTCAATCCGAACCCCTTGTTTAACTGAAAAATCCACAATACCTCTTCCAATAATTTTTACATCGCGTACCCCGCTTACCAATAGTTGTCCTTTAATGACAGCGCCACCTGCCACATACACTGTTTTTCCCGAAGGGATTCTTAATCTGCCATCCGGAATCTCATGCACGCCAGGACCAAAGTAAATAAGGCTTTTATCGTTCCCATTCACTTTAAAAGTGTCAATAGGATTTGCAAACAAATGCAGGTTATGAAAGATATCTCCATTCAATTCTACCGAAAGATTGGAAGGCTTATTTAATTTAAAATAAAGTGTATTCCCCTTTATCTCGTGGGCGATATTATAGGATAGGGGGCGAATGCGTGCCATTTTTATCCTGCCTTTATTATTGGTTACTGCCAGTTCCACTGTCCCTGAAAAATCGAAGCTGCATTGAGAAGCATTCATTACCGTATGTTTTGCTTCTTTTACCTCCTCTACCTTTACATTGTACTCGTAAAGATCCTGCCAGGTGCCCCCAGGTTTTCTTACTTTAACAGTAAAATCATCATTGTGCAATGCACTTATTTGTGCAGTCGGCCCCGGATACACTACCAGTTGTTGGGCTTTTATAAATAGTGCAGGTATTAATAATAAAAACGTCACCATCTCATTTTTAAATCCTGATTTCCTCATTAATGACTTGCTTTAATACTATTTAAAATGCTTTTTCATTCCCATTACAGCAATTAACACAATACCATACTTCACTGTTCAATCTTCATGCTTCGCTAGTTTCTTTTCCAATGCTTCCAATGAAACGCCTTTGGTCTCTGGTACTTTCGTCAATATCCAAAGCAACTGCAGCACCATCATAAAAGCAAAGAAGGCAAATATGGGCCAGGGATTATCTTTAAAAATCCCATGATCTGCATCTAAGAAAACAGGAGTGATCAATGTGATCATCGCCGCAAATACCCAATGCACACTTGCGCCAAAAGCCTGACCGGTAGCTCTTACTTTTGTTGGAAATATTTCAGCAATAAATACCCAGATAACTGCGCCTTGTCCGATAGCATGCGAAGCGATAAATAACATCAAGAAAACCAATAAAAAAACGGAACCGGCGCCCGAGTAGAAGGCCCAGGCAACCATGGCCAGGCTCAAAATGTACCCCAGGGAACCCACTATCAGGAGCATTTTACGACCTACCCTATCAATAAAATACAATCCAACAAACGTAAATGCAAGGTTCGTAAGCCCTATCAATATTGAGTTACCCAAAGAATCTTTGGCTGCAAGTCCGGCACGCGCTAATATTTCCGGTGCATAATAAAGAATAAAATTGATGCCGCTCCATTGATTGAAAAAAGCAACAAAAAATGCCAGCCATACAATGGTGCGATACCTGCGGGCAAAAATTCCGGTTGAAGAAATGTTGGCTTCTTCTTTTTCTGCTGCCTGAATCTCTCTTATTTCAGCATCCGGGTCGGCTACGCCTAAACGAAACATGACTTTCTTTGCTGCTTCTTTGTCATGTTTAACTGATGATAACCAGCGCGGGCTTTCCGGGATACCGAACACCATCAATGTATAAATAACAGAAGGGATGGCCATTACGCCAAGCATCCAGCGCCAGTCATTAGCGCCTCCGATGCCTTGCAAAAAATAGTTAGACAAAAAAGCCACCAATATACCAAACACAATATTGAACTGATACATGGCCCCTAGTCTTCCCCGTGTTTTGGGTGTAGCTATTTCTGAAATATAAGTGGGCGCAGCCACAGACGATACCCCTATTCCAAGACCGCCTATAAAACGAAAGAAAGAAAAGACATATGGATCCTGTGCCAAAGCTGAGCCGATTGCAGAAACACTAAAGAAGATACCGATCCACAGCAGTACTTTTTTCCTGCCATACTTTTGTGTGGGCATACCTCCAAATAAAGCTCCGGCTACAGTACCCCATAACGCCATTGACATAATGAAGAACCCATGAAACCATGGAGAAGTATGCCATAGTTCTTTAATCGGCAAATTGGCTCCGGAAATCACCACTGTATCAAATCCGAAAATGAATCCGGCTAAGGCGGCAATTAAAGAAAGGCCAAATAAACCCGCGCCGGATTTTTTATTCAGGTCTCCAGAAGATGAATTTTGTTGCATAAATGAATTTTATAAACCATCTAATTAGTTTTAACCGGCGTTAGCCATATTGCCAATCCACCGGAAGCCTTTAATGCAGTGCTGAATTTTGTTTTAGATGTAATAATTTTTTTATCTACCCGTACTTTTGTTTTTGTCGCTACATAATCATCATCGCTATAAATATTGGCTTCATATTTTTTCCCTGGTGAAAGGAAACTAAAATCAATGGTTATAGTTCTTGCTTCATTATTTGTGATGGATCCCACAAACCAGTCGGCACCATCCCTCCGGGCAATTGTTACAAATTCACCAATCGCTCCATCCAACGCTTTCGTATCATCCCACACGGTTTTTACTTTATCGAAGAATTCAATTTCCGGCTCTCCGTTACACATTTTAGGGTTATCATACCAATACAAAAATTGTAACGGGCTATAATAAACTGCAGCCAAAGCCAACTGATGTGCGTGTGTGGTTTTAATACGATTGTTATAGTAACAAATAGTGTAGTCTGCTGCTCCGGCTAAAAACCTGGTAAAGGGCAACGTAGCATTATGTGTTGCATCGGGCATCTCTTCATTGCCCCTCACTCCTTCTTGTGTTAGTAAATTAGGATAGGTTCTGCTGAAACCCGTAGGCCGGTACTCATCATGGATATCTACCAGCAACCCATAATCAGCACATTTTTTTACAGCGTTATGCAACCAGGTACTCCATTGCTGGCTGCCAATCTGAACAAAGCCAAATTTAATTCCTTTAATGCCCCATTGTTTATACAGCGGAAGGATTGAATCGAGCTGGCGATACAATGCACGTTGATTCACATATACGAATATGCCAACACCTTTATCCGCCGCGTACCGGGTTAAAGAAGGAAAATCAATATCCTTTTCTGCACGAACTTTTGTGGCATCCGATTGCACACTCATTTCGGCGCCATACCAGCCAGCATCCAAATGCACATATTGCAACCCATGTTGTGCCGCAAAGTCCACACAGGCTTTCGCTTCTGCCTGGCTTAGCCCGGAGCGTATGGCCTTACCGGGTTTGATCCATGAAACGTCTTTGATCTTGTTTTCCGGGTTGAGGTTTAAAATAATATCGTTGTTATTGATCAGATCAACCGGGCGCTCGCCTGCCATCACTACCCTCCATGGCGTGTTATAAGGGGTAATAACATCGGCACTGGCATACATCGATAATTGAAGTGTATTGGCTTTTTTGTCACATAGTGCAAACTTACCCCGGGCATAGTCTATCATATTGGCTTCCGCCAAAGCAACAGTTAATCCATTCGGTAATTTTAAAGTAAGCGGGCGCTCCGCCTCATCTTTCCAGTACTTTAAAGGTAATAAACTGATAGGCCCCTGCGCCCATTTTTCATAATAAGCCAGTGTGCCTTCGGGCAAAGTAAACTTCGTTTGTTCACCCTTTATATGCAAAAACAATCCATTCACTGCTTCCGGAAAATAATAACGGAATGCAACGCCTTCGTTGTAAGCGCGCAGCTCCACATTCATAAAGTAATACCTCCGTTTGTCATACGCATCGCTCATTGTTCCGGCTTCTTCATTGCCTTTTCTGAATTTCAATATCAACTGATGATATTGGTCTTTCACCTGGCTACGTTCCCCGTAAACAGGCTGCCAGGTTTTATTCACAGATAAAGTATCCACGCCAATTAGTTCCAGGTTATCGCCCCAATGTTCAAACGCATCATTGGGAATGCCAAGGGCCGATTCGAATAAATGGTTTTGAATAAGCACACCCATTTCTGATTCGAGCAGCACTTCTTTCCCTTTAAAAGAAACCGTATAATACATTTGCCGGGTGCCATCCTGTGCCCGCTTTTGATAAAATGAGATGCGGTAGTTACCATCCGGCGAAGCCAGAACCCTGCCGGTGCCGTTGATCATTCCCTGCGAAAAAAGCTGCAACGAATCCAGGAATAATACAAGTATCAAAAAATATCTTATCATATCACTCAATCTCATTTACTGTTTTGAAGAAATGTTTTTTAACCTCAGTATTGCTTCAATATAATAATAATCTGCATAAATAATGGAGGCGTCTACTTCACTGCCATTAGGCTTATGCCCTGTACTGTGCAACAAGAAAGCATCATTAACATTGCGGCTCTGGTATCTTTCGGAAGACAATTCCATTAACATACCCACTGCTTTGTCATAATACTTTTCTGCTTTTCCCTTATCTGTCAATAACGTAGAAAGTTCCAGTAACGCAGAAGCAACAACTGCTGCCGCTGAAGCATCACGCGTTACATTTGGAATGGCAGGATCATCAAAATCCCAATAAGGAATTAAATCTTTCGGCAGCCGTTCTAAATAAATATCCGTTACCTTTTGTGCAAAATCAAGAAAACGCAGGTCTTTGGTTTCTCTGTAAACCATTGTGTAGCCATAAATGGCCCATGCCTGTCCACGCGCCCATAAGCTGTTATCGTTGTATCCCTGGTGTGTGATAGCTTTTATTTTTTTACCGGTGGCAGTATCATACACGACTACATGAAAAGACGAATAATCTGGCCTGAATTGGTTATGCATTGTTACAAGAGCATGGTTTACTGCAATATCATATAGCTTTTGGGAGCCTCCATTTTTAGACGCCCAGAACAATAATTCCAGATTAATCATATTGTCCATAATGGTGTTATGGCGCAATGGCCAGTCTGTACCCGGCACATTACGCGGCCAGGATAAAATTGTGCCCACTTTTGGATTGTACAGTCCTGCCAGTGAATCGGCAGCTCTTAACAGCACCCGTTTATATGAACTATTCTTTGTTAACAGGTAGCCATTACCCACGCTGCAATACAGTTGAAATCCCAAATCATGATCAATTGCAGAGGAATCCACCAATGGGAATAGGCCCTTGGAATATTTATCTGCTGCATCTTTCCATTTTTCATCTTTTGAATACGCATACGCATACCACAAGATACCCGGCCAAAATCCACTGGTCCAGTCGCGATAATTTACATAACGCCACTCTTTGCTTCCGGAGGCAATACTACGGGGATAATTTACCGTATCTTCCAGTTTCGTTAACGTTTTAGAAGCCTGCCGGAGACAATACTGCAACCCGGTATCTGCATTCAATGAAGAAGATTTGCAGCCGCACCATAGCAGGGCTCCCAAAAAACCAGTTATAAACAATTTCATATGCTTTTACTCCAAGCGATTAAATAATACGGAATCATGCAAGGTTATAGATCATGGATATCGTGGTGGAACTTTAGCGGGAATATAGGAGTGTCCCAAACCCAAGCTGGTCAAAACCTCCGCTGTTAGACCCATAGTCACCACCACCGCCTTCGGGTTGTGTTCTTTGAACCCCCATTGCAGTATAGGTCAGGTTTGAAGCAGTGACGTTCTTTATTTTGGCATAATGATTATAAATCATTGCCCACATAGGACGTAATGTGCCTCTGCTGGCACTCCCTATAGCAGGTAATTGTTCTGTAGTATTATCACACCTGGAATACCAGCTATAGGATGTATATGGTACATCTAAGAAAGCAATATTGTATTTTGCAGTGTATTCACTGGCTTTTAATACCATATTGTTATTAAATCCCCATAGATCATCCCCCTGGCCCCATGCCAACTGGCATATAGTTGTTAACAGCGCTAATGATAGTGTAGCGTGCCCCTGGTCTCTGCCGCTTTCCTGCATTTGAGCCATTTTCGGTGTTATTGAATCATATATAAAAGGTATGGTTCTAAAAATATAGCCATTGCCAAGACCGCTTTTCTGAATGTAATTAATTGCATAATTGTACATTGACCTGTTATCGGTCAGAATGCCAATTCCCATGAGCGATGCCAAATTACACAGGTCCCAGTTCGACCAGGTATGTTGAGGATTACAACCGAAATGGCCGGATAAAAAGCCATAGTTGATCGGATAGAAGACGTTCAGCATCCATTGTTGATATTTCGCAAAATCGGCTGCTGCCCATCCTGTATAATCGCGCAACTGTTCACCGGCTACCGCAAACTCATATCCGTAAATGCCTGCGCCAAGTGCCACATTCGGATCGCCACTCACTCCTGTGCATGTTCTGGACCAGGCATTTAAAATATTTACCGCAGTCTGGGCATAAGTGGCATCTCCTGTTATTTTCCAACGAATACCCAATTGATATGCGGCAGCCACATCGTTCATGGCATGAGAATAGTTATCAGGCAAAGGCTGTTCAACACTGTTGCCGCCACGTATCAATAATGTGGTTGGACTTGCCGTGTAGGTTGTTTGTGCATGTGAATTTGTGCAAAGTTTAGCCCAGCCGCTTTTCCAGGGTTCCGTGGCAGTGTCGGATTTGATTCTTGCGATATCGTCACCATTGATTAGTCCCCCTGCATGTTTTAAAGCAACTGAAGGAGCCAACGTATCAATATACTTTATTTTAACAGTTGCAGTACTATCCGTTACGGAGCTTCCGTTCTTTCCGGCACTTTTGCTACAGGATACCATAAATAAAAAGCAAGTGAGCACTGTTCCAGAAATAAAGCTGTTTTTTAAATATTTCATTTTCAATACTTCAATAGTAAAATATTAAAAATAACCTCACATAAAAGTGAGATTACTTAATTATTCTTTACCAATTTTATCCAGTCAATCCTTATATAGCTACCCGGATTAGCCGTTCCATTTCCCCATTTTATATTGGCTAAAAATCCTATTGAAACAATCTGCGATGATGATACTGTAAAATTGAATGATTTAATTTCTGTAAGATTAGGTGATGTGCTTCCAACATTTGCAGGACTTGCCAAAGCTACCGATCCTAAAGCGGTAGCAATATTGGCCAAAACAGGAATACCATTATTACCCGATGCTGCCACAAAATAAACAGACGAATTTGATTGAACTTCGGTGTAATAACGAACAGATAATGAATAATTTCCCGGAGTCAACGCCATTGAAGTAGGTTGATAAACAATCCCATCTGTAATCGGTGTATTATTCCAGGTCTCCCAACAAATATTTCCTTTAATTCCACCTGGTCCTACATCTGTAGAATATCCTCCTACGCCGCTTTTATTCTTTGCTGCAGCATTGGTAACCCATGGTGCAGCCAGTGTTCCCCATCTGTTCGAAACTAATGCATCTGAATTATTAATGAAACCTCCATTTTTTGCTGTATCACCGGTATTACTTAAAAAGTAAGGGGTAACATTACCTGGCGCATTGGGGTTGATGATTGCAGGGCTTCCAGCAATAGCGAGTCCGCCTATTGTGAGCGTAATGTTGCCGGAAGAAAATACGGCAGGGGCAATAACTTTAATAAGTGTATCCGTAAAAAAAGGAACGTTGGTAGCGGCAATTCCACTAAATTGAATTGAAATTTTTGATGGATCTGCTCCAAAGCGAGCCCCTCTTATATAAACGGTATCGCCCGGAAAGGCAATATTTGAGGGAGACCTTAGTGTAAAATTCGAACTAATAGCAGGCGCGGGGTTAACGGTAAAAGTACCTATCGAATCAATTTTCGTTGTCCATACCCTTAAACTCACTTTGCCTGATACGGCATTGGCAGGCACTTGCACAATGATTTGGCTATTGGTGCAGCTTACCATATTGGTAGCCGGAATTCCGCCAAACCAAACTTGTACGGCCCCCTTAAGTGTATCAAAATTCGACCCGGTAATAGTAACATTTGTTGTGGGATAGCCCGTATTGGGACTCATGCCTGAAGATACAGCCGCAGGATATGTAAACGTCCGGTAGGCCGGCTCTTTTTCGCAGCTAACTATAATAATGGCCATTATTAGTAAAAGGCTCATTAAATAGATGAATTTATTTCGCATAAAATTTTCTGATTTAAAATTGAATAATGAACAACCGTATAATGCCAATTAATATCCCGGGTTCTGAAGCAGTTTGCTATTCAACGTAATCTGGCTCAAGGGAACCGGATACAAATAATGTTTTTTGGCAACAGAATGATTTGCTTTACTGTCTATTACCACGCAATTCAAAATGCCTTTGGGTGTTTGAACTGCTTCTTCGCCGAATACATAAGTAGACGGATGATAGTTGGCTGCTATCACGCTATCTGTGCCGTTAGAAGAGGCCGTTTTAAAGTTGGTGGTATAACTGGCACCGCCTACCACCATTCCAAGGCGTGACGGATTCAGCGCGGATTCCAGGATACCCCAGCGTTTCAAGTCATCAAAACGGCGGCCTTCGCGGTAGAACTCTACTGCTCTTTCCCGGCGGATCTCGGTAAGCATATCCAATCCATTTGCCGTAACCAGGGCATTGCTCAGGTGAGCCACACCGCCTCTGTCTCTCAGCTTATTAATAGAAGCATCCAACTGCGCATCAGTAATCACGCCATTCAATTCATACAGGGCTTCGGCATACATCAGGTATACTTCTGCCAAACGGATGATAGGGTAATTGGCTGATTCGGTATTGTCTGTTCTGCGGGCTCCATAACCGTATACAGCATATTTGCTATTGCCATACCCGCTGGAACCCAGGCTGCCGAAATCCAATGTACCACCAGTTGGAGGTGTACCATTTCCATACAAATAATTGATCAAACGGTAATCCCTGTTTTTAAATTCATCGCCTATTTTGTGGTATCCCTGAAACAGAGGAGATTTTTCGGGAGGCAGGCCGTCAGAACACACCGCCATATCCACAAATTTGCGGCTGGGGTACAGTTGCCATGATGTCCAGGTAATATTTTTCCCTCCTTTTTTCAGCGTATAATCATATACATTATATAAAATAAATTCGGTGTTGCTCGATTTATCAAACCCTCCGGGATTGCTTGCTGCGTCTTCCAGGTTGAACAGGTACCAGGAGCTGGCATTGGCCATACTGGTTACTGTATTCTTATTCCATATTGCATAACCACCATTGTTCATTACATCCTGGCATAAGGCTACAACACCAGCCAGGTATCTATTTACATTGCCTACATCATATCCGGCGGTGCCTCCGCCTGTTGCTTTACCATCTCCGTCGGTAGATTGGGCCACATATTTTTCCCAGGTAGCTTCATACAATTCTACCTGTGCTTTAACTGCTTCTGCTGCCCATTTGCTTACCCTGCCCTTATCAGCAGCGGCAATATTTTGTTCAGCAGGTAAATTAGGAATGGCCTGAGTCAGATCTGACAAGATCTGCTTTACCACTTCGTACCGGCTATTGCGGGGTGCAAATAATTCAGGCGAATTTGTAGTGAGTACTGTAGTGTCAATCGGTACACCGCCAAAGGTTTTCAGCAGGCTGAAATAAGCAAAAGCCCGAAAGAAATAAGCTTCACCTATATATTGGTTGATATTACCGCCGCCGGTATACGACCTGGCTTTTGATAACAAAGTATTGCAAGAACGTATACCAGCATAATCCCAGGAACCGCTGGTACTGGTAGCAATCGTACCATGGCCTATGTCATAACCAGCGCCGTTGGCATTGGCCGACAGATCAGAACTATTATCCATGGCACCAAAATCCCAACCAGGCAACTGGCCATACAAACCGGTTGCATAAGTTTTAAAATCGTTTGGCTGTTTAAAATATACCGCATCGGTAAAATTTGCGGTGGGTTTTAGATCTATAAAGTTTTTCTGGCAGGCAGTAAGGCTGATCATCAACGCAGCCATAATGTATATTAACAGTCGTTTCATCTTATAAATATTTTAGCATGATTAGAGTCCTATGTTTACACCGAAAGACCAGGTCCGGGCAAACGGATAACCTGAATTTTGTGAAGTCTCACCCATTTCAGGGTCAAACCCATCTTTGATATGCGTCAGTTCCCACAAGTCGTTTCCGGAGAAATACACCCTTACTCTTTCCAGTCTCGCTTTTTTAAGCAAAGACGGCGGCAGGCTATACCCTACGATCAGTGTTTTTAAACGGATGTACCGATTATTCTGCAGCATAAAATCATTGTTGGCATAATCCCATCTTGCACGGTTGGGGTTGACCGTTAAACGCGGGAAAATTGCATTAGGGTTATCGGTGGTCCATGTTTTACCTAGGAATGCAGGGTTTTGATTGGTCCAAATCGCATTGAACGGGTAAGACATCCAGCCGTTGCGCATAATCAATTGCTTTAATTGTCCCTGGAAAAATGCGCTGATATCAAACCCTTTCCACGATGCACCCAGGTTGATTCCAAAAGTATAATGCGGTGTGCCATCGCCTGCATACACCAGCGCACTGGTACCATTGCCTGAACCGGTAATTGTTCCGCCAGGACCAGCTACTTTTTTAGTATCGCCGGGGCGTAATGCAACGGCTGTATTGTTTTGTGGCAAGCCTGACAGATCGGGGCTATTGCCATATTTGGCATAGTAGGCATCTACATCTGCCTGGTCTTTAAAATAGCCATTGGTTTTATATACAAACCAAGACTGATAAGGATATCCGTTCACAATACCCATTTTCCCGGGAGAATAGGAGTCCGCACCCTGAACACCAGTCACTTTTGTTGTTGCATTGCTCAGCGTTATTGCAATATTGTAAGCAAAATTTTTCACATGATCATCCCATTTAAGAATAGTTTCCCAGCCCTTGGTGTTGAACTTGCCGCTATTGGTTTTTGGAGCAGCGCCTCCCAGGACAGAAGGATAATTTACATTAACCAACATGCCGACATTATCCTTACTGAAATATTCAAAAGTGGCAGACAGCCTGTTTTTCAGAAATACGAGATCAAGTGCAATGTTTTTCATTACTACCCGCTCCCATGTCCTGTCATAACTGATGATACCATTATTAAGTAATGAAGAAGAATTTTGCAAAGCAGCAGGCAAGCCTAAAACCGTAGTGCCTATGTTCACCAGCGACAGATAGTCAAATTCACCGAGTCCGGCTGCCTGGTTTCCGGAGGAGCCATAGCTTGCCCTTAATTTTCCGAAATTAAGGACGGAGCTGAGACTGCGTAGAAAATCTTCCCTGGTAAATACCCAGCCCAGAGAAGCGCCACCATAGTTCTGGAATTTATGTCCTGTAGCAAAACGCGAACTTCCGTCGATCCTACCTTGCAATTCCAATAAATATTTTTCTGCATAGTTGTAATTGAACCTGCCCAGATAAGCATAGTTGCCATATTGCGAACTAAACCCATTGTTGGTTTGTACAGCAGTAGATGCCAGGCCAATGCTCTGAACACCCAGGTCGGTGAACCCAACACGGCTGGCATCGATCCAGTTGTAATTGGTTTTTTGGGCTTCCATGCCTGCAAATGCCGAGATGTTATGCAATTGTTTGAAAGTTGTGTTGTAACGCAGCAATGCTGAATAATATTGAAGCGTGCTGGTCCATGACTTGGCATAATAACTTGTTTTGGTAGTGTCTATACCACCGGCCCAACCGGTTTGTTTAGTGCCATACCAGTTATATATAGGAATGGCCAAAACATATTTTTCTTGCGTAAAACGCTCGTTCTGTACAGAAGCCTTCGCTTCAAGAGACAATCCTTTTACGATCTGGTAAGTAGCTTTTAGGTCTACCCGGCCCGTCAGTGAATTTTGATTGTCCCTTCCTCCATCTGATGTTAAAGCTGCAGGATTCCTGTTGGCACCGCCATCCACTCCATTAAAAATGGGGAACCACTGTCCGAAAGGATTCTTAGCAGGGAAGAAAGGCATATCATTTGCATACAAAGTGGCATCCAACCCTACAGAAGGTGTGGCAGTTTTAGCATTTACCACACTGACACCGGTTTCCAGTTTTAAGCGGTCCGACAGTTTAATATCATAATTAAAACGAAGATTATACTGCTTTTGCCCGTCGTAAGCCGTGGCAAGATTTCCTTTATTGTCTGCCATCAGGAAAGACAAGCGGTAAGCTGATTTATCATTACCGCCAGAGATACTCAAGTTATTTTGATAAGAATAACGGGTGGCGAACAACTCATTGATACGATTGGTATTGAAAATAAAATAATCAACAGTGGGCCAGGTAGCAAAATGATAAGCGCCTTCTACCCCCTGCTGCATTTTCAGCATATTGTCTTTCGTGCCCCAAACCCACCAGTTGGGCGTTACCTCTTCTTTGTTGGCATTAAGCCAGATGGTTGCATACTGCTGCATACTTGGCGAGTAACCAGTAATACCATTGGTGGTAAAGCGCATATTGCTTCCAAAATCATAGTGAGTTTTGCCTTTACCGCGTTTGGTAGTTACCAGAATAACACCGTTGGAAGCAGCACTACCATAAATAGATGCAGAGGCATCTTTTAATACGGAAATACTCTCGATATCATCGGGGTTCATATTTAAAAACGAATAGCTGTTGAGTACCGGTGTTCCGTCTACAACGATCAAAGGCGCACTGCCATTCACTGAACTCAGGCCCCTGATCACAAAGTTGAGCCCTTCATTTCCTGGCCTTGGTGAGGTACGGGTTACCACCAATCCCGGCGTTTCTCCCTGTAACGCCAGGCCAATATTAGATACCGCCCTGTCTTGAAACGCCTTTGCTGTAACGGTTTCTACCGAACCAGTTAGGGTGGCCTTTTTCTGGCTGCCATAGCCTACTACTACTACCTGCTCGAGATCCTGTGAAACAGGTGTCAGCTGGAGGTTAGACAAATCAGCACCCGCAGTTGTTTCCAGTTCCTTGTACCCAATCGCTGTTACCCGGATGACAGCAATGGTAGCGGATTTTAAAGTAAACCGACCCGATTCATCTGATATCGTTCTCGTTGTGCTTCCTTTGACGGACACAGTTGCACCCGCCACAGGCTTTTTAGAAACAGCGTCGGTTATGGTTCCTGAAATCCTCGACTGCGCATGAATAATTGTACTAAATACACTTAAAATAAAAAGCAAAAAAATTCGCTTCCTGCGCTTCAGTTTGGCTGCAATCGTTTTAAACATGATGTACTATTTAATTTTTAATATGGAAGGCTTTTTTTCAAACGGCTCTTTGTACCCCTTATTCTGCAAACCCAGGGGCAGGCGCACCAGATTCTCTGCAATGGCTTTTACCAGTTGCACTACTACTGTGATAAATGAGGAAAACAACATTGCCAGAAGCCCGGGTATCGGGGCTATGATAGATGATACGGTAATTGTTTGTATTGAATCCCTTTTTCTCATTTTTAAGCAATCGTTCCAGCGCTTGAACCCAAGTTCATTTCTAAAAAAATGAAACTGGTCTTACCGGTTTAGCAATTTTCGTGAGGTACAATATTAAGCTGCCGGTTAGGGGACAATCGGTGGGTATTTGTCAAAAAAAAGGGGGTAAACTGACATCTTTTGAAAATTATTTAGGGGGTAAATTTTCAATTACATTTAGTCAAATTCTTATAACTAATTGATTATTAATAAATTATGGAAATGATCGCTTACAACTCGATATAAAAGCAAATAATGATGGGCAGCCGTTGTTTTGCAAGCTTTCCTGCGCCGTTACACCTCTCCCTTTCCCAAAATATCTTTATTAACCGTAAACTTATTGGCAAAAGGCTTTCGGTATTTTTTAATAAACTCGGATGGGTTCATTCCAAATTGCCTGCTAAACTGTTCGCGGAAATAACGAGCATCGAAAATCCCTACAATGGCTGCCACTTCATTTACGTTATTGTTGCTATCAATAAATAAACGGGCGGCTTTCCTCAAACGGATAAAACGGATAAAACTATTAAGCGATTGGCCGGAAACTGCTTTTACTCTTTTGGTGATAGCCGAATAACTCATGCCCATTGCTGCAGCAAGTTTTTTACTGCTGAACATTTCATCGTCTAAATGGTCTTCTACTATCTGAATGCATTTTTCAAGAAATTCACGGTACTTTTCAGGGACTTTTGCATCCTGCTTACTAAGGGTGATCTCATTGTAAAAATACTTTTGAAGATTGGTTTTGTTTTTAAGCAAGCTGTTTACCCTGGCTAGAAGAAACTCTTTGTCAAAAGGTTTTATAATATAATCATCAGCACCGTATTGTACTCCCTGCAACTTTAATGTGGAGGTCCCTGTAAGCAATATAACAGGTATATGATTTAATGAAGGATCTTCTTTGATGGCTTTACACAAATCAAGGCCGTTTCGCCCCTCCATCATAATATCGCTAATAATGATATCGGGTAAAATTTTTTCGGCTTTGAGAATACCTTCTTCAGCATTAGCAGCTTCATAAACCTGGTACGAATCTGACAAAACCAAGTTGAGGTATTCCCTGATCGAAGCGTCATCATCTACAAATAATACAGATTGCTTATCCCCTGCCACCAGATTGCCCGTATCTTCAATTACGCTTGACAGTAAATTACCAGTATGCTCTTTTTCTCCTGTGTTGTCTGCTATTTCTTCTAAAACCGATTGGCCGGGTACTACGCTATACGACAATTGTTCCTTTGTGAAATGGTTGCTGCCCTTCAAAAGCCGAACATTGAACCTGGCGCCGCCATTCGCAACACCATCATAGAAAACAGAGCCGTGATGCGCTTCGGCAAATTGCCGGGCAAGATATAGCCCAATACCAAAACCGGGCTTTACCTCCTTACTATTGCTTTTGTCCTGGTAAAACTTTTCAAACACCTTATCTTCCATACCCGGTGAAACGCCCTGACCGCTATCGGATATTTGTACGATTACTTCGTTGGCTTCATTTATAATATGTAAATCAACCGTTCCGCGCGATGGAGTGTATTTCAGGGCATTTGATAACAGATTGTAAAAAATAATTTCCAGTTTATCCCTGTCGGCATACAGTTCAATATCGCTTTCCTCGCAATAAAAATTATAGTGAACGTTTTTTGCTTCTGCCTGATGGATGAAACACAGATAGACCTCTTTGCAAAGAGCAACCAGGTTTAGCTTTACCGGATAAACAATGTCAAGTCCGCTCTCCTCCCGTCGAAATAAAAGCAATTGGTTCGTGAGGCTTAGCATACGCCTTGCATTTCTATAAACGATCTCAATCTCCCTGTCTTCTTTTTCGGGTAGAAGGTTCCGTTTTTCCAGGATATCTTTAATAGGGTTAATGATCAATGTTAATGGCGTTCGGAACTCGTGAGAAATGCTGGTAAAGAAAGAAGCTCTTCGTTCATTAACCTCCCGCTCTTTATCGGCTATCGCTTTTTCAGTTTCTCTTTCGGCAAGTTCAAGAGCTCTTTGCGTACGTTCTGTTTCCAGCTCGGCTGCATGTTTTTCGTGTTCAGCTTTTTCTTTTTGCAGGTTTATTTTTTGCAGATTTATCTCATATTGCAATTTAGCCTGCCTGGCACGATAACCGATGTATATGTATACAAGCGAAGCAAGCAGGGATATATAAAAAAGCCAGGCCCACCAGCTCCGGTACCAAGGTGGGAAAACCTGAACCGAAACAGAAATTTCATTTTTCCAAACCCCGTTACCATCCGTGCTTTTTACCTTGAAAACATAACGACCTTCATTTAAGTGCGTGTATGTGGCAGTACGTATGTTCTTGGAGTAGGTCCATCCTTTATCCCAGCCCTCCATCATATACGCGTAAGCGATTTTATCGGGAACAGCATACTCAAGTGCGGCAAAAGTGAATGAAAAAGAAGCATTATTATAAGGAACCTCAATCGCTTCAACATTGCTGCCATTTGCTTTACTAATAAAAGACTGGTTCATTTCAATGGGCTTCCCATCTATTATCATCCCAGTAAAACAAAGCGGCGAATTGCTGGCAACCACCCCAATGCTATCCGGGAAAAATATATTATATCCTTTTATTCCTCCAAAAACAAACGCCCCTGATTGTAGCTTGGTTGCCGCATTAAAATGAAATTGGTCGCTTTCCAGCCCATCGCTTCTGTAATAATTCTTAAACCGATGTTTTTTAATATCAAACTTTGATAACCCATTAAAAGTCCCCAACCATAAATTTCCCTTAACATCCGACAAAGTGGAAAAAATACTATTATTGCTAAGACCTTCAGACGTAGTGTACCGGGCTTCGATCCTGTTCCGTTTTCTGTCAAATAAAACCAACCCGCCGCCTTCTGTGCCTAACCACAAATGCCCCATACCATCATCCGTAATAGTTCTGATGAATTGCCCTATATAGAAAAATTGATTTCTGTGATTTACCCTGTCGATCTTTACAAGATTCGTAAGGCCACCCCCCCATAGATTTCCATCACTATCTTCTTTTATTGAAAACAGATCCGATAGACTGTCATCAAAAAGTTCGAAAACATCTTTTTGTCTATTATAACGATATAGCGCGCCTAAATAGTTTCCGGTACGCAATGCTGATGCCCATAAAGTTTTATCACCATCTTCATAGAATGTATTGAACACTTTATTTTCAACCCCGGTCTTCTCATTTACAGTCTTGTACCTTTTAAATTTATGTGTCTGTGGGTTAAATCGACAAACACCATCTGTATAAGTAGCTACCCATACATTTTTTAGATAATCTAAAGAAATACCATTTACATTGTTACTGGATATTGATGACAAATCCTTGGGGTCGTATTTATAATGTGTAAACTTATTTGTGTTTCTATCCAGTATATCTAATCCATTATTTTCTGTTGCAATGAGCAGGTTTCCATTATTCATTTCACAAACTGAAGTAATAAAATTGCCCGACAGACTGTTCGGGTTTCCAGGCTCATGACTGACTGTCACAAATTTTTGTTTATCGCGGTTAATGATATTAATGCCACCCCTCCTGGTACCGATCCATAAGCGGGATACCTTATCCCTCAGAAGCGCATAAATACCACTTCCTGATAAATCACTTCTTCCGAATCCGCTATGTATATAGCTTATTTGCTTTGTAATTTTATTATAAATATTGAGGCCGCCATCTATCGTTCCGATGTAAATATTTTGTCCACCGTCAGAGCATAAAGTAATATTAAGACTGGGATTAAGCTTTAAGTCTTCAATGGTAGACACCTGTTTTACCTGGTTTGTATTTAATACATAACAATAAATACCCGTAGTAGATGCCATCCATACCGTATCGCCATCAGGCAACATACTGCTTACATATTTTACATCGCCGTTTAATAATTGTAATTTATGTTGAACGTAATTCAAATCGCACAACCCCTTCCCTTGTACAAAAACAAGCGTCCGTCCATTCTTATCAAAACAAATAGATTGTACGCCATACTGGTATTCATTTTCATTATTGGCGTCCGCAAAAGGAATTTGAACGGCTGTAAGTGAAGCATCATTACAAACCATTAAGCCTTGTAATTCAGAAGCTATCAGGATATTATTCTTAGCATCACAGGTAACAGTCTTAATGACTTCCCGGTCTAATCTTATGCTCCTTTTATTTTTGGCATTTGTGTAATAAACCGTGCTAAAATTGTCGTACAGCCTGTTTAAACGGCAAACCCCAAGACGGGTGCCCAGCCAAATATTCCCTCGCCTGTCTTCCGTAATTCCATAAATAACATTGCTAAGCAGGGAAGAGGTGTCCTGAAACCGGTTGTGATACACTTTAAAAGAATATCCGTCGTACCGGTTGAGCCCATCAAGCGTTCCAAACCACATAAACCCGTTTTTATCCTGATATATAGACCTGATGGTTTCGTTGGACAATCCTTGTTCCATCCCTATTTTTGCGACCTGCGACTGGGCCATTGTTGTATGGCCGATCACCAGAAAAAGAAACACATTATATATTTTCTTAAACATCATTTAAACCACTATAATATAAATCAACCTTGTATGTTATTAAAGCAATTTGAACTGTTCGTGAGTTGTTAGTGAGCACAAAATAGTATGTTATTTTATATAAAAGCCGCACCAAAATGGACTACCTACAAAAGTCAGGCTCTTGATGAGGCTATTTTACACTCTCCCCATTAGCCGTTTTCACATTGCTGTCGGTAGCATCAACTATGCTACCGGATGCTGCCAACTAACATATTCCATAGTATTCGCTGCACTACTTCATGTTGCTAACTACTCTAGTTAATGACGTTCATTATTTAAAAAAAACCAGGATTTCGAAAAAGTGTTTTGTAACATTCTTTAACTTGTATGCCCTTATCTACCCTCAAATAAATAGTATTGAAGAATTTTATTGTTGCTACCCTGCTGTTATTTATTGTATTGTCATCTGTTGCGCAGAAGAAAAATGCCACTTACCGTTTAGATATCCGTGAAACAAATGCATCAATTAAGATCGATGGTGTGATGGATGAGGCCTGGTTGCAGGCAGAACCTGCCACACATTTTTCCATGGTATTACCCATGGATACCAGTTATGCACGGGTAACTACAGAAGTCCGCATGACTTACGACAGCCGCAATTTGTACATCATAGCCATTTGTAATAAAGCATTGCCAGGCCCGAATATGGTAGAATCGCTCCGGAGGGATTTTAGTTTTGTGAAGAATGACAACTTTATTTTTTTCATAGACCCTTTTGATGATCAAACCAACGGCTTCACTTTTGGCGCCAATGCTGCGGGAGCGCAATGGGATGGTTCTATGTATGAAGGGGGAAAAGTAGACCTGAACTGGGATAACAAATGGGTATCCGCCGTAAAGGATTATGACGACAAATGGATCTTTGAAGCCGCCATCCCTTTTACTTCGATGCGGTATAAAAAAGGAATAACAGAATGGGGCATTAATTTCAGCCGCAATGACCTGAAGACAACAGAAAAATCGAGCTGGACACCCATTCCACGACAATTCCCTACTGCTTCCTTAGCTTATACAGGCGTACTCGTATGGGACAAACCGCCGCCCGCACCGGGAATGAATGTATCTGTTATTCCTTATGTTTTAAGCAGCGCATCCAAAGATTATTCAGCACAAAGCAAGACGGAATATAAACAGGAAGTGGGAGTGGATGCAAAAATTGGTGTTACGTCTTCCCTCAACCTAGATCTCACCATTCATCCCGATTTTTCGCAGGTGGAGGTAGACAAGCAGGTAACCAATCTTAGCCGGTTTGAATTATTCTTCCCGGAAAAAAGGCAGTTTTTCCTGGAGAACAATGACCTGTTCGCCAATTTTGGCTATGCAAACATCCGTCCTTTTTTCTCCCGGCGGATTGGCCTGGGTATGCCCATCAATTTAGGTGCACGCCTGAGTGGTAAACTCAGCAAGGACTGGCGCCTTGGCCTGATGGACGTTCAAACAGCAGCAGTGGAGGAAAAAGGGCTGCCGGCGCAGAACTTTGCAGTAGTGTCGCTGCAACGGAAAGTGTTTAAAAGATCCAATATCGGGTTGATCTATGTTGATAAGACATCTATGAACTATCATCCTGGTAATGATTCCGGCAAAACAATCTATTCGCAATACAACAGGAATATTGGGTTGGAATATAACCTGGCTTCTTCCAGTAACCTGTGGACAGGCAAAGCCTTTGTTATGCGCTCGTTCAGTCCCGGCGCACAGGGTAACAGCATGGCACACGCAGCTCACCTGTTATACAACAGCCGAAAATGGAACATACTCTGGCAACATGAATATGTAGGCAATGGCTTCAATGCAGAAGTGGGTTATGTACCGAGGACGGGATATATTAAAGTCAGCCCCCAGGTAACCAGGTATTTCTTCCCGCGGAGCGGCCATATACTCAGTCATGGCCTGCAAGCCAATACTACCTATTATTTCAATGAACAGTTTCACCAGACAGACAATGAGAACATGCTGTCTTACCAGCTCACTTTCCGCAACCGTATTGTTTTAACAGGATCGGCTATACATGATTATGTTGAATTATTAAGACCATTTGATCCAACCAATACAGGAAAAGATTCACTTGCTAAAGGCACAAAACATACCTGGAACACCGCGGGACTTGACCTGGTATCCCAGCCCCAGCAATTATTTACGTATTCGATAGCCCTACGGTACGGTGGTTATTTTGCCGATGGGACACGGTTCACCATGAATACTGAAATAGGTTATCGCTTTCAGCCTTATATAAGTCTTGCGCTCAGCACCAGCTATGACGACCTTCATTTACCACAGCCATGGGGACATACCGCTTTTTTTCTCGCCGGACCAAAAGTGGATATTACCATGACGAATAAATTATTTTTTACCACGTATTTACAATACAACGAACAGCAAAAAAATATCAATTTTAACGCAAGGTTTCAATGGCGTTACCAACCTGCTTCGGATCTTTTTATTGTTTATACCGACAATTATTATCCGGCGCCTTTTTTTGTAAAGAACAGGGCGCTGGTATTGAAGCTGAATTATTGGTGGAACATGGTCAGGACAAAGAAAAGCGCTTAGTAGTAAACAAACACCCTATGTTCAATGATTAGTATACTTTCCTTTTATTCTTTTACCGAATGGTTCCTGATCTTTCTGGCTTCTTTTATCATAGGGCTCAGTAAAGCCGGCCTGAAAGGAGTAGATATGTTGAGCGTTACTTTAATGGCGTTTGTTTTTGGAAGCAAATCATCTACAGGAATTGTTTTACCACTTCTTTGTTTGGCAGATATTGCAGCGGTAAGGTATTATAATCGCCACGCACAGTGGAAACATTTTTGGAAATTGGTTCCCTGGATGATAATAGGAATATTGATAGGTGTATATATAGGAAAGGAAATGAATGAAATCCTTTTTCGTAAAATAATGGCAGCGATCATTTTGGTAACCATCGTGATCGTTGTGCTGATGGAATATCGTAAGTCAACACAGGTGCCGCAACATCCGATGTTTGCTGTAAGTACGGGCCTGGCCGCAGGGTTGACTACGATGTTGGGAAACCTGGCCGGTGCATTTGCCAATCTTTATTTCCTGGCCATGCGGATGCCAAAAAATGATTTTATTGGTACGGCAGCCTGGATCTTCCTGTTCATGAATCTTTTCAAATTGCCATTCCAGGTCTTTTTCTGGCATAATATCAATATACATAGCTTACAAACAGACCTGGTGCTCATTCCGGCGCTGGCCCTGGGTTTTTGGCTGGGTTTACGTATTGTTGACAGGATACAAGATGAGCAATACCGGAAACTGGTGATCCTTTTAACCCTGATTGGCTCTGTTTTAATGCTATTCAAAAGATAATCGTGATCCTGCTTTATAATTTCGGTATCTGTTTTATACCAAATTTGTATCTTTCAATCTCAAGCGCTTAATCAACCATGGCCATATGAAAAAAGAAGGAAAAAATAATGTTTCCCGCCGGGCATTTGTGGGTAACACTGCAAAAGCATTGGTAGGTTTTATGATCCTCCCGCGACACGTATTGGGTGGAAAAAGTCAAACAGGATTGCTTTATACTGCTCCAAGCGATATGATCAACCTGGGGTTGATCGGTGGAGGTAAGCAAGGCAAAATATTGTCTTCTTATTTTCTGAAGACAGAACAGGTTCGTTTTGTGGCATTGAGTGAAGTGTACAAAGCCAAAGCCGATCTCACGCTTAAGCAAATAAAAGATACCTATGTTAAGATGCCTCAACTGGGCAATTATGCCGATATAGCAGTGTACAATGATTTCAGGGAATTGCTGGCCCGTAAAGAGGTGGATGCGGTGGTGATTGCTACGCCCGATCACTGGCATGCAGCGATGGCAGTGCGCGCAGCTGAAGCCGGGAAAGATATTTATTGCGAGAAACCAATGGCGCTTACCGTAAAGGAAGGAAGGGCCATGGTCAACGCCGCCCGTAAATACAACCGTGTGTTTCAAACAGGAAGCATGCAGCGCTCCTGGTCTGAATTCAGGCAAACGGCAGAGCTCATCCGTAATGGATATATCGGGCAGATCAAATCGGTAAAAGTGAATGTGGGTCCTCCGCCAAAGCCTTACGATCTTCCTGCAGAACCAATACCGGATGGACTGGACTGGAGCAAATGGCTGGGACCGAATGCAACGCCCTCTGTTTTCAATGCAGAATTAGCGCCTCCTGTAACCAAAGACGTATATCCCAACTGGCGCAATTACCGCGAATTTGGTGGTGGTATGGTAACCGATTGGGGTGCACATATGTTTGATATTGTACAATGGGCGCTGGACATGGATCATAGTGGCCCGGTAGAAGTCATTGCACCCGATGACGGGGAGCATCCATTCCTTACTTATAAGTATGCAGGCGGCATCACCATGACACATGAAAAATGGGAATGGGACAATGCCATTCATTTTATCGGTACCGAAGGAGAGATCAAAGTACAGCGCGGTAAGCTGGAAACAAATCCTGCTTCGCTGAAAGACCACGTGATCGGTGATACGGAGAAGCACGTGTACCGTAGCACAGATCATTACAAGGATTTCCTGGATGCCATGCGCAAAAGAACCAAACCGATCTGTGATGTGGAGATCGGGCAACGCACTGCATCCGTATGTAATATCGGTAACATCGCCTATCGTCTTAACCGCAGGCTTGAATGGGATCCGATGAAGGAACAATTCAGGAATGATGCCGAGGCCAATGCATTACTGGGAAGGAAGATGAATAAAGAGTGGGGAATACATATTGGATAAACATTGATTGGCCATTATAAATCCAATACGATAGCAATATTTCGTTTCTACTGATCAATCTGATGCGGAGTAAACCTTCCTGATTTTTGGATTAATCGCTTATTATCAATGGATCGGATTTGATCACCATAAATTCGAACCAATATCACCCATTATTCTTTCCTTATTCTCTCTTGCTCATCACTCGAAACAGCACTCCTTTTTTCGGCTTTTTTCCCATTGCCAAATGACCGTGAATAACCGATCTTGAAGATAGTAAACTGGGATGGTTCAGTATAAACAACCACTCGATTCATTATGTCAAACGGCTCTCTTGTGATGGTCCCATAGTGGACCTCGTAACGTTCTCTTCGAAAAATATCATTCACAGAAAATTGAAAACTTCCTTTGTTGTCCTTCAACTCTTTTTTGAGGCCTATATTCAATATGTGAAATCCTTCAACTCTTTGTGTGCCGTTATACGACTGGTTGTTGTAATTGCCTGATAATTCTACAGAAAACAAACGTGGCAGTTTAAATGTATGTGTGTAATTAACAGAATAAGCAAAATATCCGTATTCAACGGGTTGTTTGGCGTAGGTTATTGCATATTTTCTGGAGCCTCCAATAAAATTCCAGTTCATCGTCCACCAGTTGTTGATGCTAACAGGCAGAGTAGCCTGAAACGTGATATTGTTTTGCCAGCTCATATTTTGTGGGGAAATGTACAGCATATTGTGTTCAGGACTCTCTGTTAACTGGTAACGTACAATTGTGTTGATATCCCTGCTGAATAGTATGGATAAAGCATACCTCTTGTAATAATAACCAAGCCTTACGTTGTGGGTTATTGTTGGCTGTAAAAAGGGGTTGCCAGTATAAACGGTCGTAGGGTCGCTATAACCAACATACGAAGCCATGTCATTATAAGAAGGCCTGGATATACGTTTGGTATAAGATAACTGTAATTCATTTTGTGCATTGATCTTTTTTGTAAGCAACACGTTAGGAAAGAGTGCACCCATGTTGCGTTGCTCAACCGAAGCTCCAGTATCTGCATTGTTCAATTGAGTAGTAACATATTCATATCTAATTCCGGTTGTAAGATGGGTAGAAGTATTGATATCTATGGTCATTGAGGCATAAGCGGCCCCGATCGTCTCCCGCATGATAATACTGCTGGTTGTTTGCCGGTTACTGGTCCAGGCGGTGTCAATCCAACTTTTAAAACCCGATGAGCTGGTGTTCGTTGTGTGTGCAATTTTTATTCCCGCTTCCAGTTTTGTTTTGCTGCCCCATTGTTTCATGTAATCCGTTTTACCAACTATTACATTGATATTTGTGTGCGCAGCACCTTTTTGGGCAGGGGCAGACAATGCCTCATGGTTACCAGCTTGCATATTATATTTGTTGACAAAGCTGCTCTGAACCATATAGTGGTCATTGTTTTCGAAGAATAAGTAATCAACATTGATATTCATACTCTCTCCCTGATGAAATCTTTTTTCCAAATAAGCGGAACTTACGATGTTGTTCCATTGGTTAGCGCCACTATTAACACCATCATATTTTAGTAAAGAATCTGGTAAAACATTGTATTGAAAATGCCCGAATGTGCTTCCGGACGATCTGTTGTTAGTGTATATCACACTGCCGCCAATGCTTGTTCTTTCGTTTAGTCTGGCATCCATACCAACTGTTACATTGTGGTTGCTGAATAACGCATCTGTTGTATCCAATCCCTGCGTATGCACTTTGCCACCCATAAATGGCATATCCTGCCAGCTATCTACATCCATACTACTATAAGTATGATTGCGTGAATAGGTGTAATCACCATACAAGTTCATATGTTTGGTATTGTGAGAAAGGTTGAACGAAGTAGCTATTTTCTCCCTGTAACCATAGCCTGCAGTAAGTGATTCCGAACCATTTGTTCCGATATTTTTATTTTTCTTCAGTACAATATTGATAAGGCCCGCACTCCCCTCTGCATCATACTTTGCAGTAGGTGAGGTAAGCAGTTCAATTGTTGCAATGTTATCCGCGCTCATGCCCGACAACAGGTTGAATAATTGCTCTTCCGAAAGATACATTAGCTTTCCATTCAGCATTATTTTAACACCCGGTTTCCCGTTCAATTCAATTGTATTGTTACGGCGATTTACCAGTACACCCGGTGAACGACCCAATACATCCAGAGCCGAACTCCCTTTAGTAAAAATACTGCTCCCTACATTTACGGTTAAGCCTTCCGTCTTCTGTTGATAGAGAGCCCTTTCAGATCGCACCGTCACTTCCTGCAACTCTTTTACATCTTTGGACATAACTTGTGTACCGAAATCCTTTTGTTGTTCTGTCAATTCGAATACAGGAGACTGGGTTTCATTATAACCAGTGGCTGAAAAACGCAGCCAATATTTTCCCGGAACTATATTATTCAATGAATAATTCCCGTCGTTATCCGACATACCAAACACAACCATACTGCTGTCGCCGCTGCGCAACAACATAACGCTGGCGAATGCAACGGGTATCCTGTCGGTATTCATCAGTCTCCCTTTAACCTGTGCAAAACTCTGCTGCAGTGTGCAAACAAATAAAACGAAAAGTAGCTTCATAAACCAAAAAAACAAAGCGTATCATAAGCAGGAAAAATTATATGCTGAGTTGAATTTTAAAATTGATGAAACGCTTATAAAGAGTTGAAAATGTCTTTTGCCAGTCTAAGTATAATTAAAATACCACTCGTCAACACTTTGGCTCCTTTCGTCACGATTTTAACGCATCTCGTATCTGGCAGGGGATTCTAACGAAGGATTTGAGTAATTTTAAAGTGATGCAACAGAAATATCATTGGCTGTTCAAGTATAAGCTTTATCACATTCCTTTTTGGTTTGCCTACCATATTATGTGGTGGACGCTGACCATTGGCAGCATCTCCGCCGTATTCGATAATATATTTCATTCTGCTTATGCCATAAAGTTTTTGTTTTACGTAGTGTTCCAGGCGATGGGCGTTTATTTTAACCTGTATTACCTGATGCCAAAATTCCTGGAAACGGGAAAATACGTGCAGTATATTTTACTGGTAGTATTCACCATCATTTGTGTCGCGGCTTTTATAGTGACGGGTTATTATGCAAGTGCACTGTTTTCCGGCCAAACCGTAAAAGACCTGTATGGTATTGAGCCAGGAAACTATATGTATTTCTTTCAACTCAACACTTTGCCATCCAGCACTGCAAGCATGACCCTTGCTATGAGCGTAAAGCTTACGAAGAACTGGATACAGTCGAAAAAAAGACAACAGTTACTGGAAAAAGAAAAACTGGAAACAGAATTAAAGTTCCTGAAATCACAGTTTAACCCTCATTTCCTTTTTAACAGCATCAACTCGATTTTTGTACTGATCCACAAAAACCCGGATATAGCTTCTGAATCGCTGGCCAAATTTTCCGACTTGCTTCGATACCAATTGTACGAATGCAATGAACCACATATAACATTAGGGCAGGAGATTATCTATATTGAAAATTTTATTGAGCTCGAAAGACTAAGACAAGAATGCAACCTCAGACTCGATCTTTCGATTGATAAAAGCAACCCCTTGAATCTTTGCATTGCTCCCTTTATTTTGATGCCATTTATTGAAAATGCTTTCAAGCATGTGTCAAAAAGAAAGGGGCAAACAAATTGGATCTGTATAGGCTTACACTTGGATGAAAATCAATTACTCTTCCATATATCAAACAGCGTCTCTTACCAGCATAAAGTATCAAAAGAGTTGTTGCATTATGGCGGCATCGGTTTGAAGAACGTGCAACGAAGATTGGACCTGTTGTATCCCCAAAAACATATATTAGAAATAAAGAGTTCGGACAGCTTGTTTGAAGTGTCTCTTCGCCTGGAATTATTTGAACAAAAGAGTGAGCCAAAAGCGCATACCGCTGTACCAAGTATGCTTGAATAAAAGATCTAATTTAACCCGTATGATTTTAAAATGTGTAGTCATAGACGATGAGCCGTTAGCGAGAGAGTGCATGGTCAACTATATAAGAGAAATCGATTTTTTGGAGCTTGCTGGAACCGGCTCTAATCCTGTTGGTCTTACACGCCTATTGGATGAGCAACCCATTGACCTTGTATTGCTCGATATACAAATGCCAGTAATGAACGGCATAGAATTTCTTAAAATGATGCAACACCCTCCCCTGGTAGTTATCACGACTGCCTATCCGAGTTATGCCCTGGAGGGTTTTCAGCTGGATGTAATGGATTACCTGGTGAAACCGATTACTTTTAACCGTTTCTTCAAGGCGGTAAGCAAAGCAAAGGATTATCGCCACCTGCAGGAAAGGTCGGTATTCAACCATCTTCCCATAACCAAAGCATCTGAACCGGAAGACTACTTTTTTATCAAGTGCGATTACAAATATGAGCGGATTTATTTTGATGATATTTTGTACGTGGAAGCCATGCAGAATTATGTAACCATCCATACTATCAAAGGAAAGTATATAACGTTATTGTACATGAAAAATGTTGAACAGAACCTCAGCAGAAACGCTTTTATCCGCATACACAAATCATATATCGTTTCTATCTCAAAGATTGAAGCCATTGAAAACAGCGAAATCATTATACAGTCACACCGCCTTCCTATCAGTCGCAGCTACAGGGATGAAGTAATAGATAAGGTTGTAAATAAAAAACTGTGGAAAAAGTGAATGGGTCTACTCAGGCCGTTTCTCCATATAATAATACCTGCCAGGCGGCAGCAATGTTTCCCTCATTCAACAAGGTACCTGCATAGCGATGTAGTTCCTTTTCCATCTCCTGTGGGTTAACAGCATAATATTGTACAATTTCTCTCAAGCGGTCATCTGCAAAAGCAGGGTCTATTTCAGGCAGTTCCCGCACATTCGCCAGCATGCCCAGGTGGTTGCCTGTTAAGAAACTACTGTTCCGTATTCCTTGCGGCAGGTTATCAATACCTATTCCCAATTCCGTATTGGGCTTGGGCACTTTGAACAGATTGGTTTCATCTACCCGGCAATACCAGTCGCCACCAAGCCTGGCCACAAGCTTCAGCTTTCGTTGGTCGATCTTTCCATCTTCACCCAATATGCTTTCATCCACGTGCATGCACAAGATTTCCGCTATCACTAATTGCCCGGCGCCTCCCTGGTCTCCCAGGCTTTTCACTTCCTGCACTTTACATTCCAGTTTTACTTTGGCCTCACGCACCATTGGCGGCTTTACCATAGTGGCCGGCATTTTCTGGAAACCCGCTTTGAGGAATTCATCCACTCCTTTCGGATACTCGCAACTGGCCAGGCTGGTTTGTTGTACCATATCGTGGTCAACAATATTGATCACACATTCGGGCACTTCCAGTATATGCTGTAAAGTGTGTTTGGTAGTATTATTCCGCGCCCTTCTCGAAGGAGAAAAAATAACAACTGCGGGATTGGTAGAAAAAAGATTGAAAAAACTAAAAGGGCTCAGGTTTACATTGCCCGAAGCATCTATCGTGCTTGCAAAACAAATAGGTCTCGGTGCGATGGCTGCCTGTAACCACCGTTGCCTTTCCATCAGCGGTAAAGACTCAATATTGATCGTTATCATATCAGTTCCAGCTAGCCAGTACGGTAACGCCGCCTTTCACCACCTGGTTCAGTTGCACTTCTACTTTGGCATCAAGGGGTAATAAAACATCTACGCGGCTGCCGAATTTGATGAAGCCGTATTCGTCGCCCTGTTTTACCTGCTGTCCCACACCGGTATAATTACAGATCCGCTTGGCCAGTGCACCGGCAATCTGTTTATACAGGATAGCACCGTGGTGATTATTCACCACTACACTCCATCGTTCATTCTCGGTAGACGATTTAGGATGCCAGGCCACGAGGTATTTCCCTTTATGGTATTGGTTATAGATCACTTCTCCGCTCATAGGATTGCGGTTCACATGCACATTGGCGGGGCTCATGAAAATGCTTACCTGTATGCGTTTGTCTTTAAAATATTCCTGGTCAGTTACTTCTTCAATAACCACTACTTTGCCATCGGCGGGACAAATCACCTGGTTTTCGTTGATGGTCAGTTGACGGTTAGGTATACGGAAAAAAGAAATGATGAAAAGAAAAAGCGCCAATGAAACCACAAAGATTAGTATGGCCAACCAGGGTATATGTGCGCTTAAAAAACTGAAAGAGACCAGGTTCAACAACCCGAAAATGAGCGCCGTAATGCCGATGGTCTTGTATCCTTCTCTATGAATGGTCATTGGGAACGTATTGAACGGCAAATGTAGGTTAAAGAATCAGTTTCACCACCAGCCAAACGAAAGGCGTAGCCAGCAGCAATGAATCGAACCTGTCGAGAAAGCCGCCGTGTCCGGGCATAATACTGCCACTATCTTTAACACCGGCCAGCCTTTTCAGTTTACTTTCCAGCAAATCTCCTGCCGTACCTGTAACGGCTGCCACTGCCGATATCCATAGAAGCGGTTTCCAATCGAGTCCGCAGGTATAATGTCCCAGGCAGGCAATGGCCACAACGGCCAGCAACGCTCCTCCCAAGGTTCCTTCCCAGGTTTTTTTGGGTGAAATGGAAGAAAAAGGGGTTCTTCCAATGAAAGAGCCCACGATATACGCCATGGTATCATTAACCCAGATGGAAGTGATGATCACCACCGGCAGGAGCCATCCGTGGGAGCCCAGTACATCGTAAGCTATCAACCCGCGCAATTGAATCATCAACGCCCAGCTCAGCGATATATAAATCAATCCCGCCAGCGAATACGCTATCAATTTGGGATTCAGTTGCTTCTTAAATACGATCTCTGCCGCCAGGAAAACAGTACTCGCTACGAGGAAAATCGCACGACCCCATTCGTGTATCACTTTGCCGCCGGTATTGAATATATCATCCGCCATCCACAACATCAATGACCAGCCAATGATCATGATACTGTATTTGTGTAAAGGCGTGATGCTCCCGTAAACCGGGTCGATCTGTGCCACCAATCGCTGGTATTCTGTCCAGCAACCGAAATGGATCACACTGAAAAGCAACAGGAAACTCCATTGATTCCACAAGAGACCCGCCAGCATGATCACTACAAATACCACTGCTGTCAGTGCACGGGTTTTAAAGGTTTCTATATTCAAAGCCATCGCAATCCTGTCTTAATGATATTAATTCAACATGCTTTTTTCAAGTAATTTTTTGGCCGTTTCTACCAAATGTTCCGGAACATATATTTCAATATACCCGAACATGGGATAACTGCTATCCTGCTTATTCAGCAATTGAACCGGCACTTCGTTCTCTTCCAGCACACCTTGTATAATACTCGCCTCGGCATAACTGGTGCGCGTTAATATTTTCTTCCAGGCTTTCATTGTTCTATACTATTTTCATCAGTTGCAACCAGTGATTGTGTAGCCAATACTTTTCGGGTTTCTTTTTTGAAAAGCCTGAACAGTAAGAGCAATCCGGCTATTCCGAATAATCCTATCCACCAAATCGGCATATTCTCATCCATCGCTTTTTCGATAGATTGCCCGTGCTTTATATCCTGGTATATGCCCGTTACGATCAGTGCATTATTCAGAAAATGCAATAAAATATTGAGCCAGATATTTTTACCATAATAAAAAATAAAACCCAGCACCATACCTAATGCAAGCCTGGGTAAAAATCCGAAATAAGAAATATGGATCACACTGAAGACAATGCTGGTGATGATGATCCCGATCCATGCGTTTTTTGTCCAGCCAATAAATAATTGCTGAAATGTTGCTCGGAACAACACTTCTTCGAATATGGCAGGTGCAGTAGCCACGACCAACAACACCAGCAGGTATTCTTTAAAATTTTTCATCATGGCCATAGACATCATGGTGCTTCTGTAAGCATCTTCCATAGCCCTGGCTTTGGCCATCCATGTTGCAGGTAGTGGAATACGCTGGTTCAGGTCTCCCAAAGCGCCACTCGTGATCATGGCTGCCAGTGTAAGTACCACTACTATTCCTATTTGTTTGCCGTTCATTAGCCGGTTGAACCCAAGGTAATCCAGCGGTTTGCGGCTGAGGATCCTTGCAAAAAGGAACGCCGGCATAAAAAACATAAAAAAAGTAGCCAATGTATTCAGCCATCGCGCCAGGTTCGCATTTTCTGATTTATTCAGTAATTCCGGCACCAGGGTCATGGAGACATTCAGGTTCGTACTGGCCAGCATGATGATTAAAAAAGAACCAATAACCGTGAATACCCCAATAAGGGCCAGTAAAATGACAAACTGTCGGCGGTAACTGATCGTTGGCTCTTGGTTCATGCGGTTGGGAATAAGAACGTAAATTTGCGGGCTAAGATATGGTTAAGATAGATAAAATAGTGCTGCCCGAGTTTCCGCTCCTCCTGGCGCCCATGGAAGATGTCAGCGATCCGCCGTTCAGGGCGGTGTGCAAAGACAATGGGGCCGACCTGATGTACACCGAATTCATCAGCAGTGAGGGGTTGATCCGTGATGCCATCAAGAGCCGGCAGAAGCTCGATATATTCGATTATGAGCGCCCCATCGGCATACAGATATTCGGCGGCGATGAAGAGAGCCTGGCACTGGCCGCCAAAATTGTGGATGTAACCAACCCCGATATGCTGGATATCAATTTCGGCTGCCCAGTAAAAAAAGTGGCCGGTAAAGGCGCAGGCGCCGGTGTGCTGAAAGATATCGACCTCATGGTTCGCCTCACCGATGCAGTGGTGAAAGCTACCCGTTTGCCCGTTACTGTTAAAACCCGGTTGGGATGGGATGAAAATTCCAAAAACATCGAAGAAGTAGCCGAACGATTGCAGGATGTGGGCATTAAAGCCCTCAGCATCCACGGCCGCACCCGCTCGCAGATGTATAAAGGCGAGGCCGACTGGACCCTGATCGCCAACGTAAAAAACAATCCGCGTATCCATATGCCTATTTTCGGAAACGGAGATATCGACAGTCCGCAAAAAGCGCTGGAATATAAAAACCGTTACGGGGTAGATGGTATTATGATCGGAAGGGCGGCGATCGGTTATCCCTGGATCTTCCGCGAGATCAAACATTATGTGAAAACAGGTGAGTTGATGGACCCGCCTACCGTTGATGAGCGCGTGGAAGTATGCCGCAAGCACTTGCGCAAATCGCTGGAGTGGAAAGGACCCATCGTTGGCATCAACGAAATGCGCCGCCACTATGCCAATTACTTAAAGGGCTTACCAGGCATCAAAGAATACCGCAACCGGCTGGTAGTATTGAAAACAATGGAAGAAGTAGAAGCTGTATTAGATGAAGTGCAGGAAAACTATGCAGGATATGTGATAGAACGCAATCCCATCGTGCTGGAAAATTATCACCAGCATTGTCCGCTCTGATCTTATTTCAGCACCGTCAATACTTCTTTACTGAGCGGTGAAACCGTATTGGGGAAAAATGCCAACAATGTCCCGTTTTCATCTATTATGTATTTGCAGAAATTCCACACAGGCGCCTGGTTGCACCAGCCATTCCTGGTTGAATCAGATAACCAGTTGAACACCTCGTTTTGTTCACTGCCTTTTATCACCATACTTTTCTTCATCAGCGGAAAACTGACGCCATAGTTGATCTTACAGAATGCCGCAATGGCTGCATCGTCTTTCGTTTCCTGGTGTTTGAAATCATTGGCCGGAAAACCCAGCACCACCAGTTGTTCGCCATATTGCCTGTGCAGGTTTTCCAGCTCTTCGTACTGACCGGTATAGCCGCAATCGCTGGCTGTGTTCACCAGTAATACCTTTTTTCCTTTGAACGAATCGAATGTTATCAGGGACCCGTTATTCGCAACCATCTGCAGTGAATAAAATGAAACCGGTGGTTGTACCCCTGCTCGGTTACGAAGTATCTGACCTTTGCCCATCAATTTGCCCCTTAGCATGATCAAAGGATAAAAGGTCTTCATAACAGACTGTCGCCAGCTCATGTCTTTTCTTTTGATCAGCAGCAATACCACAGCCAGTATGACCAGTATGATGATCAGCTTTTTCATACAACTATCCCGTTATCCATTTAAACAATTTGAGCTTCCCCTTGAATGGAGGGTATTTAACGGCAGGATCGAACCAGGTAGGTGTTTTCATTACAGCTTTGCGATGGCTGAATGTTTCAAACGAATATTTGCCGTGGTAAGCGCCTGTTCCGCTAAACCCTCTTCCGCCAAAAGGCAAATGGTGGTTGGTCAGGTGCCAGCTGGCATTGTTAATGCAAACACCGCCTGCAGGTATTTCCTGTACCCATTGCTTTTCTTTATCGGGATTGGAAGCGAAGATGTAGAAAGCCAGTGGGTTGGGATTTTTTTTGATGATGGCTTTGGCTTCTTCCATAGTATCGAAACCAATAACAGGCAATACCGGCCCGAATATTTCTTCCTGCATCACAGGAGCATCCATCGCTACATGATCCAGTATAGTGGGTTCTATAAAAAGTGAAGTTTCATCCGTTCTTCCTCCATGCACAACCGTACCCTGTTTCAGATATGCAATAATTCGATGGAATTGTTTTTGATTGATGATCTTTCCATAATGATAACAGGTTTCCGGGCTTTCGGTAAAGAATCGCCCGATGGTTTGTTTCATCGCTTCCAGTAATTGATCCTTCACTGCATGATGCACCAGCAGATAATCGGGCGCTACACACATCTGTCCTGCGTTGGAAAATTTGGTCATCACAATACGCTTCGCGGTAACAGCAATTTTGGCATCTGCTTCCACTACACAGGGACTTTTCCCCCCCAATTCCAGTGTCACCGGCACGAGTTGCGTAGCGGCCAGTTTATACAGGATGCGACCCACTGCAGTGCTTCCCGTATAAAAAATATGATCAAACCGGAATTCATTCATCATAACCGGAATAACTGTGGCGCCATCACCTGTTGTATACCCTATGTATTCCGGAGGAAATGTATGGGTGATGATCTCCTGCATCACTGCCGATGTGGCCGGCGCAAATTCACTGGGTTTCAACATCACACAATTACCAGCTGCTATAGCTCCTATAAGGGGAGTAAATAAAAGTTGCAGGGGATAATTCCAGGGGCCTACGATCAACACCACACCCAGCGGTTCATACACGAGCTGACTACTACTGGGAAAATTGAGCAGGTTAGTGCGTTTGGCCTCTGCTTGCATCCAGGATCGCAGGTGGTGGATGGCATTTTTCAATTCACTCAATACAAAACCAATTTCAGTAATCCAGCATTCTTCCGGACTCTTCTTCAGATCGGTATACAAAGCCGCATATAGTTCCTGCTCCCTGTTTTCAATTGCTTTTTTTAAGGCTAACAATTGCCTGCGCCGGAAATCATAAGTCTTTGTAATACCGGTATCGAAATGCCGGCGCATCTGCTGTAGTATAGATAGCATATCATTAGACATCATGCGGCCTGGCTGATTATACTACAAGGTAACATTTCTTTGACAGGCTTAAAAACTCCTCAAAACGTTTTTTCTATTATGAAATCCATTTATCTTAACACATCCAATCAATCGCTATGGAAGAAATAGAAGTACCCACTGAACACCTGCACGAAACCATACACGAAAAAGTAGGCGAAGCCGGCTGGTTCCGTTATGTAGCCATTTCAACCGCACTGATGGCCGTATTTGCAGCCTTTTCCAGTCTCATGGCCGGGCATCATTCCAATGAAGCCCTGATCGACCAGATTAAAGCATCCGATCAATGGTCTTATTTCCAGGCTAAGGGCATCAAAGGAGAGATTAAAAAACTACAGGCCAATAACGGAATGGCGGATGCATCTGCCGTCGGTAAATATGCACAGGAACAGGAAGAGATCAAAAAAAGTGCAGAAGAAGCGGAACACAGTTCTGTTAGTCACCTCGAAAAACATGTTACGCTTGCCCGTTCGGTTACTTTGTTTCAGATCGCCATTGCCATATCGGCCATTGCCATTCTGATGAAAAGAAAATCGCTCTGGCTATCCAGTCTCGTCATAAGCCTGGTTGGATTGGTATTTTTTATCATGGGGCTCCTTTAATTTTTGATCACCCTTCCTTTCAATTTGTGCCGCCTGGGATGCGCTAACATGCTGCGTTTCTTGAAATCGTCGCTGATCACGCTGATGTTACCATCTACTTCCAGCATCGCGAGGTCTACATGTGCAATATCCTTGGCTCCATGTTCTCTTACAGCAGCTTCCAGTTCTGCCATAGTAATTTCTGCTTTTTTGCAATTTTCTTCATTGACATCTCCTTTATAGATCAACGGCATCGCTTCACCCTGTAACAGGCTGCTGAGTTTCTTGCTTTTATACAGGATCCGCTTCAGGGTATAGTTCACTGCAAACAAAGAACCTGCGGCTACCAATCCCCCGTCGAGTGAAGTATCCGGCCCAACCATAGCATTTTGCACCGCGTTGCTGATGAGCAATATGAACACCAGGTCAATCACCGACAACTGGGCCAGTTCTTTTTTCCCGAATATCCTTATGGCGATAATCATGAATATATATACCGCTATTGCCCTTACCACTACTTCCAGGTAAGCGTTGTGCAGAAAGGAAAGATCGATCTGTAGTATCATACGATAAAAGATATGGGCACAAATTAAGAAAGCTGCGGCAAAATAACCCAAACATAACCTGCAGCTAACAATGAAATCACAATCAATGTGAAATTTTATATCCTTCCCAAATTTTAACTATGAAACAGCCTGCACTTCCTAAAGTATCGGTACTGATCCCCGCCTATAATGAGGAAAAATACATTTGTTATGTACTCGCCGCATTGCTGAAGCAGGACTATCCCAATATAGAGATCATTGTTGCCAATAATGCGTCTACCGATCGTACGGCGGTAATGGTAGAAACATTCATCGCAACACACGCCGGTTCGCCCGTATCTATCCAGCTCGTACACGAGATGAAGCAGGGCACTAATCATGCGCGTGAATGCGCACGCCTGCATGCCACCGGTTCCATCATTGCTCAAATAGATGCCGATTGCGTTCCGGGTCCCAACTGGATCAGCAAAGGACTGCGTTACCTGATCAGGAGCAAGCGGGTAGCCGTTACCGGTCCGTATGATTATTTCGATGGTAATTTCTTCATGCGTTATGCCACCATCATCACGCAGTGCCTTACCTATCCCATGACCAATGAAGTGGTACAGGTAGCGCAGCGGGGCGCCATATTGATTGGCGGCAATGCTTTCATCAGGGCCAGTGCGTTGAGAATGGCCGGTGGTTACAATACCGAACTTACTTTTTATGGAGATGATGTAGACCTGGGTGCACGTCTCAGCCGACTGGGTCATGTAATGTATGCACCCCAACTCATGATGCGCACTTCTTCACGCCGGTACCATGCGCTGGGTTTCTGGCAGGTGAATAAAAAATACCAGGATTGTTTCTGGAAACTGGTATTCAGGCAAAATCACCTGAATGAGACGGTGGAAATAAACCACCCCAGGTAGGTACTTTTTAAACTTTTATCCGTTTTCCCCCTCCAACCAGCGTTCTTATGAAGCAACGCTTGGTCTGTGATTTGTGTCATCTCTGAAAAGCGCAGAGCCAAATCACTTTAATTTACGTATTTTTACAATATATTATATTTGGGAACTGCCTGCCCGTTTATTTTAAAATCAATATCTGATGAGAAGAACACTGTTTCGGTTTGGATTACTATTCCCTGTTTTCTATTCGCTCGGTTGTGGTACAAGCAGACCTACTGCACACATCATCGTGAATAATGAGAACGCTTACCAGCAGCCGGTCTACCTGACCGTGCAGATGTCTGGCAAAGCAGAACATTCAAAAGAGGTCCTGGCCAACGCTACCGTTCAGCCCGGACTGCAATTCATTCCGGGAAAAAAGTACAAAAAAGGCACTTACGAGCTGAATATTGATGCGCACGATGGTACATTGAATGTCAAGCATCCCCTTACCCTGGATACGGACCGTTGGATTATCATCAACTACTTGCTGAGCGACTCTTCCAGTATCGTAAAAACTTATGGATACCTGGATACCACCAGCTTTAAAAAGGTGAAGGGCCGTTACGTTAACCTGGATGTTTATATTGATAACAGAAGACCTCCGAACCTGTAAAAATTATCGCTGCAACAACCATTCTTTCAGTCCGCTGAAGGAAGGTTCCATTACAATACGCTGTTTTTTCCGGCTGAACAAATATTGCGCTTCCGGGGGAACCGTTACCTCTTTACCGGTAGCTGCCGACACGGTTTCGGGAAACTTCACCGGATGGGCTGTTTCCAGTATCATTCCTTTCATTCCCGGGTGTGTATACAGGTAATCTGCCAGTGCATGATAAGCAACCGCACCATGCGGGTCCAATACATAGTGATAGCGATTGAACACCCCAGCGATCGTTTGTTCTGTGACTGCATCGCTGACCGTATAACCCGAGAGATGCTTACTAATATCTGTATGATCGTTGTGAAACAATTCCATCACCCTGATGAAATTACTCGGACTGCCCACATCCATCGCATTGGAAACAGTAGCCACTGCTTTTTTAGGTTGATACGAACCTGTGCGCAGGTACTCGGGCACGGCATCGTTTACATTGCAGGCCGCAATAAAATGCTTAACCGGTAATCCGCTTGCCTGTGCCAGCAATCCCGCGCAGATGTTACCGAAATTTCCGCTGGGTACCGCAACAACCGGCAGCTCCTGTTGGTTGGGCCATTGTTGATATGCGAAGAAATAATACAATTGTTGAGGTAACCACCTGGCTACATTAATAGAGTTCGCGGAAGTGAGCGAATAATGGGCGTTCAGATCGGCATCCATGAATGCATCTTTCACCATCGCCTGGCAATCGTCGAAACTACCTTTCACTTCCAATGCGGTAATGTTCTGTCCGCAGGTAGTTAGTTGCAATTCCTGCACGGGACTCACTTTTCCCGAAGGATACAAAATGATCACTTCCACGCCTTCCACACCAAGAAAGCCATTGGCTACGGCACCGCCTGTATCGCCTGAAGTGGCTACCAGTACGGTTACTTTTTTATCCTGTCCGCGTGAAAAATAGCCCAGGCACCTGCTCATAAACCTGGCGCCTACATCTTTGAACGCCATGGTAGGCCCGTGAAACAACTCCAGTGAAGAAATATTTTCTGTGATGGGCACCAATGGAAAAGGAAAATCAATGGTCTCTGATACGATCTGGTACAATACTTTTTCCGGTATGGCTGTTCCAACATAAGGAAGCATGATACGGAAAGCCAGTTCTTCTTTTGAAAAATTGGTGATATTGTTGATGATCTCTTTTTCAACTGTTGGTATCCTGCGTGGAAAGTACAAACCTTTATCCGGCGCTTGTCCACGTACGGCAGCCTCTTTGAAATCTACATCGGGCGCTGTTTTATTTAAACTGAAATATTGCATGATGATTAACTGGTAAATTTTACGCCTTCGTTATTGATGGTGGTTACATAAGTGTGATGATCGAGTCCCAACCGTTGATAGGTCTGTTGCATCTGTTGCTCTACCGTGCGGGCGGTGGTTTCATCTTTACTGAGCATGAAAATAGAAGGACCGGATCCTGATATACCTCCTCCCAATGCGCCGGCTTCTTTGCTTTCCTGTTTGATGGTATCGAAACCGGGTATCAGTATGCTGCGTACCGGTTCTATCAACACATCTTCCAGCGAACGGCCAATCAGGTCATAATCGCTTTTCAGTAAGCCCGCTACCAGTCCTGCGATATTGCCCCATTGCCGGATGGCATCTTTCAATTGCACTTGCTGTTTCAGAATGCCCCTGGCATCGGCCGTGCGCACTTCTATCTGCGGGTGCACAATGGTTACATACAAGGGCGGCGCCTGAAGCGGTACAATATCAAGCGGATGAATAGAACGGATCAATGTTACTCCACCGTAAATACACGGCGCAATATTATCGGCGTGTTTTACACCCGATGCCACTTTTTCTCCGTTCATTGCAAAACGAACAAGATCTTGTTTGGGGAACCGGTCATTCAGTAAACGGTTGGCCGCTACTACCGCACCCGCGGCGCTGGCGGCACTGGAACCAACGCCACTGCCCGGTTTGATCTGTTTGCATATACCCAATTCAAAACCCAGCGGTTCCTTTATTTCTTCCAGCATAGCCAGCAATGCTGCACCTGCTACATTTTTTTCCGGATCGGTAGGTAAACAATAATCGTCCTTATTAATGATGGTGATTCCCGGACGATCGCTGAACCGAATATCCATCACATCATAAGGTTCATGCACAGCAAAGCCCAGTACATCGAAACCGCAGACCATATTGGCAACTGTAGCCGGTGCGTGAATTGTTATGTGTTGATCATTCATGGTTATAGGTTTAGCATTCATGCTTTGGCAACACGGATGATGTCTGCAAATACACCGGATGCGGTTACTTCTGCGCCGGCGCCGGCGCCTTTGATCACCAGCGGCTGCTCGGGATACCTTTCTGTATAGAACAACACCAGGTTGTCTTTTCCATAGAGATGATAAAAATCAGAATCAGCAGGTATGTGCTGCAAACCTACCGACGCCTTGCCATCCTGGTAACTGGCCACAAACTTGAGTTTGCATTTTTGGGCAGCTGCTTCATCATACAAAGCTTTAAAATGCTTTTCCTGTTTCTCCATTTCTGCATAGAAATCTTCTACGGTGCCATCAAAACAAGATGCGGGCAGGAAACCATTGTTGGTGATGTCTTCCATCTCTATCACCTGTCCCGATTCCCTGGCCAGGATCATGATCTTGCGCATTACATCGGTTCCACCCAGGTCGAGTCTCGGATCGGGCTCTGTATATCCTTCGTCCTGCGCCTGTCTTACTACTTGTGCAAATGGTTTCTTGCCATCGTAATGATTGAAAACAAAATTCAGTGTGCCCGACAATACCGCCTGAATCCTGTTTACCTGGTCGCCACTGCGCAAAAGATCGTTCAGGGTGCCAATTACCGGCAAACCGGCGCCTACATTGGTTTCAAAAAAGAAAGCCACATTGTATTCCCTGGCCAGTGATTTCAATTGCTGATAAGAACTGTATGCAGAAGAGCAGGCGATCTTATTACAAGCCACCACTGAAATACTTTTTTCCAGCAATGATCCGTATACACCAGCCACTTCTGCATTGGCGGTTACATCTACAAACACACTGTTGCGCAGGTTTTTGGCCTTGATACGTGTTACCAGGTCGTGTATATTACCAGGTGTAGCGTCTTGCAGCAGTGCTTTCCAATTCTCCAGGTCGATTCCGTCTTCGTTCAGTAAAACGCGTTTGCTGTTAGCCAATCCCACTACCCTTATTTGCAAGCGCAAGTGTTGTTGCAGGTAACTCATTTGTTTTTTCAACTGATCCAGCAATTTGCTCCCTACATTCCCCGCTCCTGCAATGAAAAGGTTCAGTTGTTTATAGGTAGTTTCAAAAAACTCCTCGTGCAGGATGTTGATGGCTTTTTTAACATCCGAAGCCGCTATCACTGCCGAAATATTTTTTTCCGATGAGCCTTGTGCAATGGCGCGTACGTTGATACCATTCCTGCCCAATGCACCAAACATTTTTCCGCTCACACCAGGGTGACTCTTCATCTTCTCTCCCACCAATGCCAGTATGGCTAATCCCGATTCCACTTTTACCGGATCTACTTTCCCAGTTTTGATCTCGAAATCAAATGCCAGGTCAATCACTTGTTTGGCGCGGGTAGCATCTGCATCATTGATGCCTACGCAGATGGAATGCTCTGAAGAACTTTGGGTAATCAATATCACATTCACACGTTCATTCGCCAGGGCTTCAAACAATCGCTTAGAAAATCCGGGGATACCTACCATTCCACCGCCTTCCAGGCTCAACAGGCTGATGTTGTTGATGCTGGAGATACCCCTGATGAAACTTCCACCGTTAACGGCAGTGGCGTTTTCAATCAATGTACCATAAGCGTCGGGCTCGAATGTGTTCTTTACAAATACAGGTATATTGGCCAACATCACCGGTTGAATGGTTGGCGGATAGATGATCTTGGCGCCAAAATGCGATAACTCCATCGCTTCCTGGTAAGAGATATGCTGGATGGGTTTTGCATTCTGTACCAGCCGCGGATCGGCAGTCATCATACCACTTACATCGGTCCATATTTCCAATACAGAGGCATTTAAAGCCGCTGCAAAAATGGAAGCAGTGTAATCGGAACCGCCCCTGCCCAGGGTAGTGGTTTGCTGCGCTTCATCCGCCGCAATAAAACCAGGCGCTATATAAAGTTGGTATTGATGCTCTTCGAAATAGCATTTCATTTTACTATTCGTAGCTGCAAAATCAACCGCCGCATTTCCAAAATGGGAATTGGTGGTGATAAGTTGCCTCGAATCTACCCACTGGTAATGGGCATTCAACGATTGCAGTTTGGCTGCAATGGTAAGCGAGGATAACAATTCGCCATAAGCAACGATCCTGTCTTTGGTGCGGGGTGATAATTCGCGCAATAAAAAAACCCCATCGCACACACTCTCCAGGTCGTTGAAATGTTGTTTGATGAGGCTCAGCGTAGCGCTTTGTTGCTGGATGGGCAATAGCGATCGCACTGCATCCAGATGTTTTTGCTCCAGCTCTTTCAGGAGGGCTTTATATGCCTCATCGCCTTTTGATGAGAGATCACCTGCTTTTAATAAAGCATCGGTAACACCACCCATGGCCGATACCACCAGTATAACGGGTTCTTTTTTTGCTTCTTGCTGAACTATATCAATGACTTTGTTCATGTTGACCGCACTGGCCACCGAACTTCCGCCAAATTTTAAAACCTTCATGTTGTTTGTGTAATATCCCTGTTGGGATGGATTTGAAAATGGAATACGATGCTTCTGTTTTACAGATACAGCTTTTTGACGGCCCGCAGGTAATATGGAAATGTACAACCCTTTACAGGGTCGTAATAATAGTAATGATAGCAGTCCCAAACAGGAGCCCTGTTTGTGCGGAGAGATGAATATTTGACTGCTTCAGCTTCATTCTATTAAAAGATGTCTAAAGATACTACTATTTTTTAATTATTTATACAAGATAACCAAAAAGATGGTCATTTTTATTCAATTCGGTATAGTTGATGTGATATTGGTCCATTTTCTTCATCAAAACATCATAATCCGAGCGGGACTTCAATTCAACACCTACCAGGGCAGGTCCTGCTTCTTTATTATGCTTTTGCATATATTCAAAACGCGTAATATCATCATGGGGGCCCAATACATGATTTACAAATTCTTTCAGTGCACCCGGTCTTTGAACAAAACTGATGAGGAAATAATGTTTGAGTCCTTCGTATTGCAGCGATCGTTCTTTGATCTCCTGCATACGGTCGATGTCATTGTTGCTGCCACTTACAACGCATACCACTTTTTTCCCTTTGATCTCAGCAGCATAATCATCCAGCGCCGCAATAGACAACGCACCGGCCGGCTCTGCTACGATCGCATCTTCGTTGTATAATTTTAAGATGGTGGAGCAAACTTTTCCTTCCGGCACCAGGTGCATATCATCCAGTACTTCTTTGCAGATACTGAATGTGAGGTCGCCCACTTTTTTTACCGCAGCGCCGTCTACGAAACGTTCAATATCATCCAGCACAACCGGATGTCCGGCTTTCAATGCTTCTTTCATGGAAGGTGCTCCTTCGGGCTCCAGTCCGATGATTTTTGTTTTGGGAGAGAAAGTTTTAAAATAACTGCCCACACCCGCACTGAGTCCGCCGCCACCTACCGGTACAAACAAATAATCCACTGCTGGTAGGTCTTCCAGTATTTCCATACCCACCGTAGCTTGTCCTTCTATGATACGGATATCATCAAAGGGGGGCACAAAGACCATCTGGTGATCTACGGTATATTTCTTTGCAGCCTGTGCGCAATCGTCGAATGTATCGCCTACCAGCTTTACCTGAACAAAACCTTCACCGAACATTTTGGTCTGGTTCACTTTCTGGTTGGGTGTGATGATGGGCATGAACACCACTCCTTTCACATTCAGTTTCTTACAACTGTATGCAAATCCCTGTGCATGATTGCCTGCACTGGCGCATACTACGCCGCGATGCAATTCATCCGCAGAAAGGCTGCTCATCATATTATAAGCTCCACGCAGTTTATATGAACGAACCACCTGAAGGTCTTCCCTTTTCAGATAAACTTCGCAGCTGTATTTGCGCGACAGGTTGTGATTGAAGGTCAGCGGTGTTCTGTTCACCACCGGCTTCAACCGCTCTGCAGCAGCCTGGTAGTTCAGGGTATGTGATGTTATGGTTGACATGTGCTTGTATTAAAAGGCACTACCGGCAGTTGAACTACCGGTAGTGTTTATGTGCAGCTTACGCTTCTGTTGTTACTTTCTGGTTTTCGGGGCGCAGGCTCCTTACTGTTTTACCTGCCTGCCACATTTCGCTTTCGCGCAGTTCTTTCAATTCTTCTTCGAGTTTTTCACGGTAATCTGCTTTACTGTTGCTCTCGATCGATTTGGCTGCTTCCTTACCGGTAGCTACGCTTTCATACAATTCTTTGAACACGGGCAGAGATGCATCGCGGAATTTTTTCCACCAGTCGAGCGCGCCGCGCTGTGCAGTAGTAGAACAGTTGGCATACATCCAGTCCATACCGTTCTCGGCAACCAATGGCATCAGCGACTGCGTCAGCTCTTCTACTGTTTCGTTGAATGCTTCAGAAGGTGTATGTCCTTTTGAACGCAACACTTCATATTGTGCCGCGAAGATACCCTGGATAGCGCCCATCAATGTTCCGCGCTCACCGGTAAGATCGCTGTACACTTCTTTTTTGAAATCTGTCTCGAACAGGTAACCGCTACCGATGGCAATACCCAGCGCTACTACTCTGTCGAAAGCGCGACCGGTTGCATCCTGGAAGATGGCATAACTGCTGTTCAGACCACGCCCTTGCAGGAACATCCTGCGCAGAGAGGTACCTGATCCTTTAGGAGCTACCAGGAATACGTCTACATCGGCCGGTGGCACGATGCCTGTTTGGTCTTTATAAGTAACACCGAAGCCGTGTGAGAAATACAGGGCTTTGCCCGGTGTCAGGTATTTTTTAACGGTGGGCCACAGGCTGATCTGGGCAGCGTCGCTCAGCAAATAACAGATAATGGTTCCGCGTTGCAAAGCTTCTTCTATCTCAAACAATGATTCGCCCGGTACAAATCCGTCGCGAACCGCTTTATCCCAGCTCTTGGAATTTTTACGCTGGCCAACAATTACGTTGACGCCGTTTTCTTTCTGGTTCAGTGCCTGGCCTGGCCCCTGTACGCCGTAGCCGATCACTGCCACCACTTCATCTTTCAGCACCTGCTGTGCTTTTGCAAGGGGGAACTCTTCGCGAGTTATCACGTTCTCTTCTACACCACCGAAGTTTAATTTTGCCATTGTTCTGGTTTTTAAAATGATTGGTTGTTACTTTTTACTTTGTTTGTTACATGCTGAATACTTCGTCCTGCTTATCGAGGAATTCATTTTCTACCACAGTTTCTCCCGGCTCACTTTTCTCAAATGCCTTGATCTTGGCGTGAAAACTATCGCTGCCTTTGATGATGGCTACCCTTCCACTTCTCACAAACTCGATCAGTCCGCAGGGTTCCAATACTTTAACCAACTTGTCTATCTCTTCACGATGGCCACTGGTTTCGAAAATGGTATAGTCTTTACGAATGAGTATTGCTCTTGCCCCATATTTGTGAAGCAGCCTTTCCACTTTTATTTTTTCAGCGATCTCATCGGTAGATACTTTGTACAAAGCCATTTCCTGCCAAACGATCTCATCGTTGGTATTGTAATAGGCTTTCAATACTTCTACCTGCTTTTCTACCTGGCGAACCAGCTTGCGCACCACTTCTTCCGTTTCTTCAATGACGATGGTGAACCGGTGAATGCCTTCTATTTCCGATGGTGAAGTATTCAGACTTTCAATATTGATCTTCCTCCTGGAGAACATGATCGCAATACGGCTTACCAAACCGATGCGGTTCTCCGTGTATACTGTTATGGTGAATTCCTGTTTGTTCATGTTGCTTATTTTAAACGTATTTCACTTACACTGCATCCCTGCGGAACCATGGGGAATACATTGTTCTCCTTTCCTACCATTACTTCCAACAGATAAGAGCCCTGGTGGTTCAGCATGGTGGCCAGTGCCTCGCGCAGGTTTTGCCTGTCTGTTACTTTTTGTCCCGCTATGCCATATCCTTTGGCTACTGTCACATAATCAGGACTCGCAATGTCAACAAAGGAATAGCGTTTATCGTGGAAGAGCTGCTGCCATTGTCTTACCATGCCCAGGAACTCATTATTCAGGATCAGTATTTTTACATCGAGCTCTGTTTGCATGATGGTGCCTAGTTCCTGTATGGTCATTTGAACACCTCCATCGCCAATGATCGCTACTACAGTTCGATCCAGTGCACCGAATTTGGCACCGATGGCTGCCGGCAGGGCAAAGCCCATCGTGCCCAATCCACCGGAAGTGATATTACTTCTTGTCTGGTTGAATTTTGCATAACGGCAACCCACCATCTGGTGCTGGCCTACATCTGTTACAATGATGGCGTCTCCCTGGGTAAGCTCGTTCAAATGTTTCATCACTTCACCCATCGTCATCTCTCCCGAACCCGGGTTCAATTCATGATCGATCACTTCTTCATTCTCTTCCTGCTGGTAATTTTTGAATCTTTCCAACCACTGTGTATGTTTTTTTGCTTCCACGAGTTTGGTCAGCATAGGCAACGTCTCTTTACAATCGCCCCATACACCCACAGTAGCTTTTACATTCTTATCTATCTCGGCGGGGTCAATATCCAGGTGGATCACTTTCGCCTGCTTGGCATATTTATCGAGCCTGCCGGTAACACGGTCATCGAAGCGCATACCTATGGCGATCAACACATCGCAATCATTGGTAAGTACATTCGGACCATAATTGCCATGCATACCCAGCATACCAACATTTAATGGATGGTCAGTAGGCAATGCGCTCAACCCGAGAATGGTCCATGCGGCAGGAATACCTGACTTCTCAATGAAAGCCCTGAATTCATCTTCTGCGTTACCCAATATCACACCCTGACCAAACAGTACAAAGGGTTTCTCTGCTGCATTGATCAGCTTGGCCGCTTCTTCAACATATTCTTTCCGCACAATGGGCTTGGGCCGGTAACTGCGGATATGATCGCATTTTTCATATCCTGCATATTCAAATTTTTGCAACTGCGCATTCTTGGTGATATCAATCAGCACGGGTCCGGGTCTTCCGCTCCTGGCAATGTAAAAGGCTTTCGCTAACACAGTAGGTAATTCCGTTGCATCTGTTACCTGGTAATTCCATTTGGTAACTGGTGTGGTGATATTGATCACATCTGTTTCCTGGAAAGCATCGGTACCCAGCAAGTGTGCAAACACCTGTCCGGTTATACATACCAGCGGCGTACTGTCGATCTGTGCATCGGCCAGTCCTGTTACCAGGTTGGTAGCGCCTGGTCCGCTTGTTGCGAACACCACGCCCACTTTCCCGGAAGAGCGTGCGTAGCCTTGTCCGGCATGTATACCACCCTGCTCGTGTCTTACCAGTATATGTTTCAGTTTATCGTGATAATCGTATAAGGCATCATAGATAGGCATGATGGCTCCGCCGGGATAACCGAAAATGGTATCCACGCCTTCGGCGATCAATGCTTCAAGCACTGCCTGTGAACCGGAAAGCGTTACCGTTTTTTTAGCGGGTGTTGCTTTCTCTGCTGTGATGGTATCTATTGCTTCCATTCCTTTATTATTAGGGGTTGATGGTTATGCTTCGTCTGTTACGCAGCCCTCTGAGGCATCTTTCACACACTGGGCATATTTGAATAATATTCCTTTCTCTGCTTTGAGCGATGGACGTTTCCACGCTGCTCTTCTTTTGGCTATCACATCCTCCGGTACTTTCAGGGTCATGGACCGGGTAGCTACATTCAGTTCAATGATATCGTCATCTTCTACCATGGCTATCAATCCCCCGTTGTACGCTTCGGGTGTGATGTGTCCGACGACAAATCCATGTGTGCCACCGCTGAATCTTCCATCTGTAATCAACGCCACACTCTTACCCAATCCTGCACCAATGATGGCAGATGTAGGCTTCAGCATTTCTGGCATACCGGGTCCACCCTTAGGGCCTACATAACGGATCACTACTACATCACCGTGTTTTATTTTTCCGCTGTTGATGCCATTGATCAGCTCATGCTCTCCATCAAACACACGGGCCGGTCCTTCGAAACGCTCCCCTTCCTTACCGCTGATCTTTGCAACACTACCGCCTTCTGCGAGGTTACCGTATAATATTTGCAAATGCCCTGTTGCTTTGATGGGATGCTCCAGCGGGAATATGATCTTCTGTTTTTCAAAATCGATCTCGGGTACATCGGCCAGGTTTTCGGCTAATGTTTTTCCGGTAACTGTTAAACAATCTCCATGCAGTAATCCTTTGTTCAACAAATATTTCATTACAGCAGGTGTTCCTCCATGTTCATACAGATCCTGCATGAGGTATTTACCACTGGGCTTGAAATCGGCCAGAACCGGTATCCTGTCGCTGATGGCCTGGAAATCATCCTGTGTTAACGCTACATCTACACTCTTGGCCATCGCTATCAGGTGCAATACGGCGTTGGTGCTGCCGCCCAATACCATGATTACGATCATCGCATTTTCAAATGCTTTACGCGTCATGATATCTCTTGGTTTGATATCTTTTTCCATCAGGTGACGGATCGCTTTTCCTGCCGCCAGGCATTCCTGTTTTTTCTCTTCGCTCAATGCGGGGTTGGAAGAAGAATAAGGCAGGCTCATACCCAATGCCTCAATAGCGGCAGCCATGGTATTTGCTGTGTACATACCGCCACAGGCGCCTGCACCCGGACATGAATGCTGAACGATGCCTTTGAAATCAGCCTCATCCAATTGTCCTGCTATTTTTTGTCCCAATGCTTCAAAAGCAGAAACGATGTTCAGGTCCTGTCCTTTGTAATGACCGGGCGCGATGGTTCCTCCGTACACCATGATGGCCGGCCGGTTCAATCTGCCCATAGCGATGATGGACCCTGGCATATTCTTATCACATCCTGGCAATGCGATCACCGAATCATAATACTGCGCGCCGCATACCGCCTCGATGGAGTCGGCAATGATATCGCGACTCACCAGGGAATAACGCATGCCGTCGGTTCCGTTACTGATACCATCGCTCACGCCAATGGTATTGAATATCAATCCTACCAGTTCGCTGTCCCACACACTTTGTTTAACCAGCTTGGCCAGGTCGTTCAGGTGCATGTTACAGGTATTGCCGTCATAACCCATGCTCACAACGCCTACCTGCGCTTTTTTCAGGTCTTCTTCTGTTAAGCCAATACCATACAGCATGGCTTGTGCCGCCGGCTGTGTTACATCCTGTGTAATTGTCTTTGAATATCTATTTAACATCATAATCTTTTTTCCCTTTTTGCCCCGGGCTTAAGCCCGGGGCAAAAAGGCAAGGAATAAAAAACCCCGCATTTTGAGGCGGGGCTTTATATTTTCAATGTTTTCTTTTTTATATAAGGGCTCCTCCTCCGTTCAGTGCAGGTACAATAATGACAACCACAATAATAATTGTGTTGATGATGCTGACATTATGGTTGATGCCTTTGAACATAGAGGACTCGTCGCCCCGGACTTAAGTCCGGAGCTATAAAAATACTCCCGCCTGTTGAAAAAACAAAGAACTTTTAAAAAAATTGTGCAATCGTTCTATAACGATCGTTCGTTTATATAATGGTTGAGCGATTCAGCGAGGCATTGTTGCTGCGCCTGTTCGCATCTGCATTCCTTTCTATGTGTTCCGTGATCAGGTCACCGATAGCCGTAGTGGTGTAATTGTTTACCGGATCAATGTCTTTCGATACAAATCCATTCGCCAGGGTCCAATCAACGGCTTCTCTTACAGCAGCAGCCTCTTCCGCCAGTTGGAAATGATCCAGTAGCATGGCCGCAGAAAGAATAGAGCCCAAAGGATTGGCAATGTCTTTTCCTGCAGCCTGCGGATAAGAACCATGTATTGGTTCAAACAGCGCCACGGTATTGCCTACCGATGCCGATGGCAGCAATCCCAGCGAACCACTCAATACGCTCGCTTCATCACTGATGATATCGCCAAACATATTCTCGGTGAGCACCACATCGAATTGTGCGGGATTCAGGATGATCTGCATAGCAGCATTGTCTACGAACATATAATCTACAGCTACGTCTGTATACTCTTTGGCGATCTCTTGCACCACTTTACGCCACAAGCGTGATGTCTCCAGCACATTCGCCTTGTCCACCAGTGTCAATTTTTTCTTTCTTCCCTGTGCATACTTAAACGCCAGGTGTGATACCCTTTCTATTTCTGCCTTTGTATAAGTGCATTCATCAACCGCGGCCGATTGGTCTTCACTCAATTCTTTTTTACCAAAATATATGCCACCGGTGAGTTCACGGAATACAATAAAATCAACCCCTTCCATTTGTTTGGCTTTCAGCGGCGATAAATGTTGCAACGCACGATAAGTCGTAACCGGACGGATATTGGCATACAATTGCAGCGCTTTTCTCAGCTTCAGCAAACCCTGTTCTGGCCTCACTTTTGCAGTAGGATCATTATCATATTTAGGGTGACCGATGGCGCCAAAGAGGATGGCATCGCTTTTCAAACAGGTATCAATAGTTTCATCGGGCAAAGGGTTGCCGGTTTTGTCGATCGCATCGGCGCCCATGATACCATAGCTGTATTCAAAAGAATGACCGAAGCGATCCGCGATCGCATTCAGCACTTTAATGGACTGCTGCGTTACTTCCGGGCCGATCCCATCTCCCAATATAACGGCTATCTTCTTTTCCATACTGTATAATTATTTGGTTGTTAGTTTTAGTTTACGCTGCGATTTTTCCCGATTCCAATAATAATGTCCTGGTTACACATGAAGGCACTTCTTCATTGTAATGGCTTACATAGATCAATGTCTTCTTCAATACTGTACAGATATCATTGACCATCTCAACAAATGCCGCTGCCATCTGGGCATCGAGCCCCTGGCAGGGTTCATCCAGTATCAACAGCGGCGGGTTCTTCACCATGGCCCTCGCCAGCAATACCAGTCTTTGCTCTCCATTGGATAATTGCAACAACGGCCTGTTGGCAAAATCTGTCAGTTGCAATAATTCCATCCAGTGCAGGGTGATCTTTTTTTGTTGACCGGTGAGCTGCCTGAACAAACCAATTGTATCGAACAAACCGGATGCAACCACTTCAAAGCAGGTAGCGCCCGGCTCAAAGTGCTGGTGTAACTCGGGTGATACATAACCGATCTTCTGTTTGATATCCCAGATGCTTTCTCCACTGCCTTTCCTCCTGTCGAACAAATAGATCTCATTGGCAAATGCCTGCGGGTTATCGCCGTTCACCAGGCTCAGCAAGGTAGACTTTCCTGCTCCATTGCCACCGGCTATGCGCCAGCATTCTCCACGCTTCACTTCCCAGTTAATATTGTGCAGTATCTTTTTATTGCCGTAGGTTACATTGGTGTTTACCATTTTAACGGCAGTAGCAAAATTGTCGTAACGATAAACTTCCGGTATACCCTGTTGAATAGGCAAAGCCTGCTTTGCAACAGTAGCTGTTACCGGTTTATGCAGATCAAATGCCTGATGTGTTATCCTGGGTTGCAGGTAACCTTTTTCCAGCACAGCCACATGGGTTACTGCAGGCGGTATTTCCGATTCGGTAGTAACCAGCAGTATGCCAATTCCTTTTGCAGCCAACTGTTCCATGATCATACTGAGCGAATGCCTGGAAGCCGTATCGAGTCCGGTATACGGATTGTCAAACAGCAGCCAATCGGCCTGCCGAAGCAAAGCTTTCGCCAGTTGTAATTTTTTTTGTTCACCGTTCGACAATTGTATCAAACGGGTGTATCGCACATGCGTAATACCCAGCCACGATAATACATCCGTAATAGCCTGATCATCCGTAGTGATCTGTTGCAGCACATCATTCAACAATACCGTATCTTCTGCATCGGATGAATTGAACCGTTGTTGATAGTAAAAAGAAGAAACGTTAGAGAGGTTCTTGAATTTGTGTTGTTGGGTAATAGCCACAACACGGGGCTCACCATTGTGGCGGGCCGTGAACGATATATCGCCGCAGCTAAAACAATGCCCCGAAAGCGCTTTGATCAATGTAGATTTTCCGCTACCCGATTTACCCACTACTGCCAGCACTTCTCCTTCATGTACAGCAAAAGAAACATCTTTCAGTATGGTTTTACCCGACAACTGAACCGTCAGATGTTCTACCTGTAATGAAGTTGTTTTCATCGTTGCAATTCAAATGCTTCAATATCTTTTTTAATGCTCAGCAGAAAATCGATGTCATCGTATCCGTTGAGCAGGCATGTTTTCTTGTATGCGTTGATCTCGAACTTTTCCTGTTCGCCCGTACCATCAATGGTAATGGTCTGCTGTTCGAGGTTAACCGTTACTGTAGCAGCTTCACTTTGTGCAAATAATTTTTGCAGGAAATTTTCGCTCACCGTCACCGGCAGCACGCCATTGTTCAATGCATTATTCTTGAAGATGTCGGCAAAGAAGCTCGACACCACCACTTTAAATCCATAATCCTGGATGGCCCATGCCGCATGTTCGCGTGAAGAGCCGCATCCGAAATTTTTACCGGCTACCAGTATCTCGCCGCTGTATTTCGGCTGGTTGAGCACGAAATCTGCTTTGGGTTTTGCTTCATCATTGTTCTCATAACGCCAGTCGCGAAACAGGTTCTTTCCAAAACCATCCCTTGTAGTTGCTTTTAAAAAGCGGGCGGGAATGATCTGGTCTGTATCCACGTTTTCCATCTGCAACGGAACAAATCTGCTATGTATGGTACTTAATGCCTGCATGTCTTCTGTTTGATTAGATTAACTCCCTAACATCTGTTACAACACCGGTGATGGCAGCAGCTGCCGCTGTAAGCGGACTCGCCAGCAACGTACGCGCGCCGGCGCCTTGTCTGCCTTCGAAATTCCGGTTACTGGTACTGATGCAATATTCACCGGCAGGTATCTTGTCTTCATTCATTCCCAAACAGGCGCTGCATCCTGCCTGCCTGATCTCAAAACCTGCTTCTTCAAATATTTTATCAAGACCTTCTGCCTTTACTTGTTTGGATACCTGCTGTGATCCGGGAACGATCATCACCTGCACTTTATCGCTCTTCCTTTTTCCCTTGATCAATGAAGCCACCATGCGCAGGTCTTCGATCCTGGAATTGGTACAACTGCCAATGAATACATGCTGCACAGGCATACCCAGCAAGGGCTTGCCGGCTTCCAATCCCATATATTGCAAAGCTTTTGCATTATCGCTGCCTGAAGGTATTTTACCATTCACGGCAATGCCTTGTCCGGGATTGGTACCATAAGTGATCATGGGTTCTATATCCGCTGCATTGATATGCAATTCTTCATCGAACACAGCATCTGCATCGCTGTACAATGTTTTCCATTCGGCCAGTTTCTTTTCCCAGGCTTCTCCCTGGGGTGCGAATTCGCGGCCTTTTATATAAGCGAAAGTAGTTTCATCGGGGGCGATCATACCGCCACGGGCGCCCATTTCAATACTCATATTGCAAATGGTCATGCGGGCTTCCATGGAAAGTGAACGAATAGCAGAACCCGCATATTCAACAAAATAGCCGGTGCCACCGCTCGCAGAGATCAGTGCAATGATGTGCAGGATGATGTCTTTTGAAACAACGCCTTTATTCAGTTCGCCTTCAATATTGATGCGCATCAGCTTGGGCTTGCTCTGCATCAGACATTGCGATGCGAATACCATTTCCACTTCACTGGTTCCTATTCCAAAAGCAATAGCACCGAATGCACCATGCGTAGAAGTATGACTATCGCCACATACAATGGTCATGCCCGGCTGTGTAATACCCAGTTCAGGTCCTATTACGTGTACAATGCCCTGGTAAGGATGTCCGAGTCCGTACAACTCCACACCATGATGCACACAATTCTCTTTCAGTTGTTGTACCTGTAACCTCGACAGTTCATCTTTGATAGGCAAATGCTGGTTGATCGTAGGCACATTATGATCGGCAGTGGCCACTATCTGCTGCGGGCGGAAAAGCGAGATACCTCTTTTTTCGAGGCCTTTGAAAGCTTGCGGACTGGTCACTTCATGGATGAAATGTTTGTCGATATACAGCACAGAGGGACCACCTTCCACTTCCTTAACAATATGCTTTTCCCAAATCTTATCGAATAATGTTTTTGACATGAGATTGATCTTGAATAAAGGCGTGGCATGAGAACATGCCACGCGAACTAACTAAAACTATACATATGAGAAAATCCTAAGTTGTTGCCGGCGCAGCTTTATAAGTGCTGGCCAGTTGATGCAGGTCTTCTTCCTCCACTTCTTTTTTCCTGTCTGCTACCTGTAGAAATGACTGGTATAGTACATCTATATCATTCCGGTTATATTGGTATCCCAATTTTTGAAGGCGATGTGCCAGGGCACTGCGTCCGCTGCGGGCGGTCAGTACAATCTTGCTGCCATCGGCGCCCACTTCTTCTGGGTTGATGATTTCGTAGGTCTGTGCGTCTTTCAGGAAGCCATCCTGGTGAATGCCGGAAGAATGAGAGAATGCATTGGCACCCACAATGGCTTTATTGGGCTGAACCGGCATACGCATGATATCCGATACATCGTGACTCATGGGGTTCAGCAATTGTGACTGGATATTGGTATAATAACCCAGGTCTTTGTGTTGTTTGATCACCATTACTACTTCTTCAAGTGAAGTATTTCCGGCGCGCTCACCCAATCCATTCACGGTACATTCTATCTGGCGGGCGCCATTGATCACACCTGAAATGGAATTGGCGGTGGCCAGTCCCAGGTCATTATGACAATGACAGGAGATAATGGCCTTATCGATATTGGAAACGTTATTTTTCAGAAAAGCGATCTTCTCGCCGTATTGATGCGGAAGGCAATACCCGGTGGTATCAGGAATATTCACCACGGTGGCTCCGGCTGCGATCACGGCTTCAATTACACGCGCCAGGTATTCATTATTGGTACGTCCGGCATCTTCGGCATAAAATTCCACATCATCGGTGAAATTCCTGGCCCATTTCACGGCCTGTACTGCTCTTTCCAGGATTTCTTCCCGGGTGGCATTGAATTTAGATTTGATATGAAAATCCGAAGTACCAATACCCGTATGGATTCTTGGTCTTTTCGCATATTTAAGCGCCTGAGCGGCAACTTCAATATCTTTTTGCACGGCGCGGCTCAGTCCGCATACCGTTGCATTCGTAATCGCTTTGGCTATTTGTTCAACAGATTCAAAATCTCCCGGACTGGAGATGGGAAAGCCCGCTTCAAGGATGTCTACACCCAACGACTCCAGCTTCAGTGCCAGCTCCAGCTTCTCTTTGGTATTGAGTTTGCAGCCGGGCACCTGTTCTCCGTCGCGGAGCGTAGTATCGAAAATGTACACCTTTTCAGCCATGAATCTTTCTATTTTATTCGAATTTAGAGCGATATCACAGGCCTATAAGTTCAAAATTGGCGTTATTTTACATCCTGTAAACAGTGCCCGGGGCCTTGTAACCCTTATTGGTATTGGATTTTAGTATAAATAAATTACGATGCCCAACCGTTCTACCGATGCACTTTTCCAGCTGGTTCAATCGCTCGAAAGGTCTGAAAAACGCAATTTCAAGCTCTATATGAACCGGATTTCGGCCGGAGGGGGTGGTGATTTGAAGATTGTGCAGCTTTTCGATGCCCTGGATAAGATGAAACAATATGATGAGGAAGCCCTCCTGAAAAAGAACCCTTCCCTTCAAAAACAGCAGCTTTCCAATCTCAAAGCCCACCTGTATCACGAACTCCTGGCCAGCCTGCGCCTGTTGAAACAGGAAGAGAATATTGACCTGCAGCTGCATGAGCAGCTCGATTTTGCCCGTTTATTATACAACAAGGGGTTGTATCACCAAAGTCTGCGGATACTCGATCGCATCAAAGACCTGGCCCGTACCAATAACCAGGTCACTTATATCGGGCAGGTATTGTTCTTAGAGAAAAAGATCGAATCGCTGCATATTACCCGGAGTATGCAAGACCGGGCGGAGCGGCTCAGCGCCGAAGTGGAAGAAGTGAATGCGCGGCTTTCTGTTATCGGCAAACTGTCTAATCTTTCCCTGCAATTGTACAGTTGGTATATCCGCAATGGGCACGCCCGCAATGAAAAAGATACGGCAGCGCTGGATCTTTTTTTCAAGCAGGATGTACTGCAACATAGCCAGACCTGCAAAGGCTTTTATGAACGACTCTATCTTTATCAGTGTTACTGTTGGTATGCCTTCATTACCCAGGATTTTCTGATGTATTACCGTTATTGCCAGAAATGGGTAGACATTTTCGATAACGATCCCAAAATGATCGAAATAGAGACTGCTCATTATATCAAGGGCATGCACAACCTCATGAGCGCACATTTCGATCTCAGGAATTACCAGAAATTCAACGAGTCTATCGAGGTGTTTGAAAAATTCATCGAAACACCTGTGATTCAAGGCAACCAGAACAACCTCATTCAAACTTTCATTTACCTGGTAACCGCCAAGTTGAACAAGCATTTCATGGAAGGCACTTTTACAGAGGGGCTCTACCTGGTTCCTTATATTGAAGAGAAGATCAAAGAATACGAATTGTATCTCGACAGGCACCGGATATTGGTATTCTATTATAAAATAGCATCACTCTATTTCGGTAGCGGCGATCATGATAAAAGCATCGATTACCTCAATAAGATCATCAACCTTAAAGTAGACCTGCGCACCGATCTGCAATGTTATGCACGCCTGCTTCACCTGATTGCACATTATGAGTTGGGCAATTTTGAATTGCTGGAATACCTGTTGAAATCGGTTTACCGCTTCATGGCCAAGATGGAGAACCTGAGCACTGTTGAAGAAAAGATTTTTGCTTTTTTGAGAAACTCTTTCCGGTTAACGCCCCGTCAGCTGAAACCGCAATTCGAAACGCTGTTACAAACATTGAAACCGCTCGAAAAAAATCGTTTGGAAAGTCGCGCCTTCATGTACCTCGATATCATTTCCTGGCTCGAAAGCAAGATCGACCAGAAACCGGTGCAGGATATTATCCGGCAAAAATTCCTGGATGCCAGACGTAATAAAACCGATCAAACGGTTTGAGTAGGCGGTTCAATTAGTATTTCTCTTCCGGCAGGGAAAACAATATGCAGTTGGCATCCTTTGTTGGGAGCGCTTTTCAATTCAATACTGCCGTTGTATAGTTCCACGCGGCTAAAAATATTGTTGATGCCGATTCCCTTTCTTTTTACAGCGGTGTCGAAGCCCTTCCCGTTATCGGTAATGGAAAGACGGATGAAATCATCCCTGTACAATTCAATAGTAACACAGTTCGCATTGGCATGCTTGATAATGTTGTTGATCTGCTCCTGCACGATCCTGAAAATATTGAGCTTGAACTCGTAGTTGATGTCTTCCTCATAAAAAGATTCGTAGAAAAATTCAATACTCATCTGGTTCGCCACCAGTATATCTTCTACCAGTCCGTCGATGGCTTTGGCCAGACCAAAATCTTTGATCAGCGGCGTTACGAGCGCCTTGGATAGTTTCCGGATCTCTTCAATGGCGTTGAAAATAAAACCAGAAGATTGTTTCAATAATTCCTGGTGATTATCGCTTCCCTTCAATGCCGTTGCGAGGTACATCATGGCAACCGTGAGTTGCTGGTTCACATTGTCGTGCAGCTCTTTGCTGATCTCATATCTTTCTTTTTCCTGCTCGCGTATAACAGCTTCTGTGATCTCCTTCTGCTTCATCTGCCTTTCTTCCTGCAGCTTTTTTTCCATCTGCTTCTTTTCGGTCACATCCCGCGAGTTCGACACAATGCCCCTGACAGAAGGATCCTCGATGAGGTTGGTAAGCTTAGCCTCCAACCAGCGCCATTCCCCATCGGCATTCCTAAACCGGAAGGAAGATATTTCAAGCGATGGCTGCTGGCTGATCTGTTTGAACCGTTTGCGTATAAACGCCATATCATCCGGATGGATGAAATCGAATAAATTCCTGCCTACCAGGGTTGATGGGGTATAACCCAGCACTTTTTCTACCGTAGGGCTTGAGAAAGTGAAATGGCCATCTTCATCCAGTATTTTGATCATATCTGATCCATTCTGCACCAGCGACCGGAATCTTCTCTCGCTGTTGATGACTTTGAGTTCGGCCAGTTTGCGGTCTGTGATGTCCTGCATGGCGCCTATCATCCGGCGTGGTGTTTGACCATGATATAACAGGTATCCTTTGTCAACCACGTGCGCATAAGTTCCATCGGCCTTCCTGAAACGGAATTCATCCTGCCAGATGGAATGTGTATTACTGCTGATGGATTTGAACAAACCATCTATAACCCGCTGCCTGTCGTCGGGGTGGATACATTTCTCCCAGAAATCTGCCGAAGTTTTAAAATCGGTGACCTGGTATCCGTAGAGTTTGTAGATGTTTTCACCGGCCCAATAAATCTCGTTCGTATCGAGGTTCCAGTCCCACACCATATCATTGGTGGCCTTGGTAACAAATTCATAACGCTCATTGCTTTCGCGCAGGTTTTCCAGGTTCCGCTTACGTTCTATGCTGTATTGAATGGATTTGGAAAGCAGCTTCTCATCAAACTCTCCTTTTATCAGGTAATCCTGCGCGCCGTTGGCCATAGTTTCCAACGCTACGTGCATATCTATCATACCTGTTAATACAATGATGGGAATAGAAACGGCATATTGGTTGATGATCTTGTAAGATTCCAGCCCATCGCTGTCGGGCAGGGTAAGGTCGAGCAGCACCAGGTTGATCTTTTGCAGTTGGAGTACGGAAATGGCTTGTGTCGCATTCGTTACCCTGAAGAGCCTGGCCACAGGCAACGAAGTAGCACCGAGCAACTCTTCCAATAAGAAAAGGTCTCCCGGGTTATCCTCTACAATAAGTATGTTCATTTGCAGGTAATGATCGGACATACTCATCTGTTATTTTGAACGGCCTTAGTTTTCCTCATACAAACAGGTATAAAATAACTTACAAAAAAACATAAACTATTCTGCTATTCCATGTCTTTCCTTTCATTTCATTGAAATGATGAAGATTATTTACCGATGGTCAGGTAAAAACAACTGCCATTCTCTTTGCCCGATTCCACCCAGATACTGCCGCCATGTCTTTCTGCGATCTTTTTACAAATAGCCAACCCTATACCGGTTCCGCTGTAACTGCCTTTACTATGCAGGCGTTGGAACAGCTGGAAAATCTTCTCATAGTGTGCTGCATCAATACCAATACCATTGTCTTTCACACTGAACAGGTACTGGCTCTCCATCTCTTTGCATGTTATTTTTATCGAAGGAATTTCCTTGCTATGGTATTTCAATGCATTGCCTACCAGGTTCTGAAACAATTGAAACATCTGCGTTTTATTTGCATTGATCATGGGCAGGTTACCTATTTCCACTTGTGCATTCGTTTCCTTAATCTCTTTTTCGAACAAGTTGTAAATATCTTTCAGCAACTCATTCATATTTACTTCCTCATACCCGCTTTTATCCGACCCTACGCGGGAATAAGTGAGCAGGTCGAGGATCAATTTCTTCATCCTTTCAGCGCCATCCAGCGCATAATGGATGTACCTGTCTGCCGTTTCGTCTATTTGCCCTTCGTATTTTTTCCTGAACAACTGTAAAAAGCTGCTCACCATACGCAAAGGTTCCTGTAAATCGTGAGAAGCTACATACGCAAACCGTTCGAGTTCAATATTTGAAGTAGTCAGTTCCGCAGCCCTTTTTTTCAGGCGTGTGTTCAATTCCCCAAGCAACGCTTCTGCAGCCCTTCTTCTCGTAATATCCTGCGTGGCGCCGATCATGCGAATAGCCTTCCCTTCCTGATTGCGTATGATATATCCCTTGTCGTAAATATAAGCAAAGCTCCCGTCCGCCTTGATGATCCTGTACTCATCATCCCAATAAGCATCCTGCGAATCATTGAGTGCCCGCGCCCTTTTATCCAGCATGGATTCGAGATCATCGGGATGCACTTTCTTAATCCAGAAATCCTTGTCTTTTGAAACTTCTACCGGATCATATCCGAAATTGGTTTTCAATCCATGCCCTGTTCTTGTAACAATATCCGACTCAAGGTCCCAGTCCCAGATGGCGTCGTTGGTTGCCCTGGCTACGTATAAAAAACGCTCATTGCTTTTATAAAGTTCTTCTTCTTTTTCTTTTTTTTCAGTGATATCACGCTGGTTGATGATCATACCCTCCACACCTTTCATGTGCAACAGGTTAACCACCGTAGCTTCCACCCAAACAAAACCACCTTCTTTTTTTTTGACTCGATATTCTTTTTTGAAGCTCTTGCCCGGTGATTGGAGGACCTCTTCAAATTCACCCAATAACCGGTTGAGGTCTGCTTCATAGATCATGTCACGTAATCGCTTTCCTACTACTTCTTCTACTTCATAGCCCATGATCTTTTTTACTGCTGGATTGATATACGTGATCTCCCTGTGTATATTGGCATGGATAATAATGTCCATGCTATTCTCTACCAGCATCCTGAACCGTAGTTCACCGGCACCATCTGAAACAGCTTCAGCATTTCTAGTCATACGCAGCATTGGTCTTCACACAATTTCGCCAAGATTTGCAAAAGCGCCAAGAAGATTTATTGCACAACAAAAGCACGCTATGCAGCTTGCTATTAAACTGATTAATAGCAGTTTACGAAGATGCTCTATTTAAATGGAAACCGGGGTCAACGATAAATCTGCTCGATCGCTTCTCTGAATTTTTCCATCACCACTTTTCTTTTCAGGCTCAGCTTGGGTGTCATCTCACCTGTTTCGATGGTCCATTCATGTGGCAGCAATTCAAATTTTTTGATTTGTTCAACGTGGTTGAAACCGGTATTGTACTGATCTACCAGTTTCTGATACATTTCCAATACACGGGGTTCACGTATCGCTGCCTCATTGGTAGTAAAAGTAATATTATTTGCTTTCATCCAATCTTTCAGGGCTGCAAAAGTTGGCACGACCAAAGCGCCTACGAACTTACGTTCAGGGCCTACCACCATTACCTGTTCTATGAAACGGCTTTCTTTGAGTTTATTTTCAATGGGTTGTGGGGCAACATATTTTCCTCCGCTGGTTTTGAACAATTCTTTTTTCCTGTCGGTGATTCGCAGGAAGCCGCCTTCTTCCAATACGCCTATATCGCCGGTATGCAACCATCCGTCTATCACCGTTTCGGCCGTAAGATCGGGTCGTTTATAATACCCTTCCATTACACTGGGGCCGCTTACACATATCTCACCGTCTTCTTCCAGTTTAAGGGTTACTCCTTCTATCACCGGCCCCACTGTTCCAAGGCGGTTACCACCTTTTGCTTTCCGGTTTACCGCGATAACAGGACTGTTCTCGGTTGGTCCATACCCTTCATAGACAGGTATGCGGGCAGCATTGAAAATACGCAATAGCTTTACCTGGCAGGCCGCTCCTCCGGTTACAATGAAGGCAACATTACCCCCCAGCGCTTCGCGCCATTTGCTGAAGACCAGCTTATTGGCAAGCGCCAACTGCAAACGATACCAGGGCCCGCTGCTGTTGTTGTTATCGTATTGAGATGCCAGGCTTACCGACCAGAAAAAAAGTTTACGCTTGATGCCCGTAAGCTCATTGCCTTTGTTCATAATGCGCTCAAACACTTTCTCCAACAAACGCGGCACTGTGGTAAACCCATTAGGCTTTACTTCGCGGAGATTGTCTCCAATAGTATCCATGCTCTCTGCATAATAAATGCCAATGCCGCTGTAGAGATAGATGTAGGTGACCATCTTTTCGAAAATATGGTTGAGCGGCAGAAAGCTCAGCACTTTATATTGAGGTGCATCTTCAAAAGGGAAACTTATTTTCGAATAATACAGGTTCGAATAGATATTACGGTGACTCAACATCACGCCTTTGGGTGTACCCGTTGTTCCCGATGTATAAATGATGGTAGCCAGTTGCGATACCGGTATGTTCTTTTTGATACGCGCTACTTCCTGTAGCAGATCGTCATTTGCGAGCTCTGTTACCGCACTCCAATGTTCAGCTCCTTCTATCTTGTCAAAGCTGTAAATGGTTTTTATAGAAGGCACACGGCCCGCCACCGATTTTGCTTTTTCATACAGTTCTTTATTGCCTACGAAAATGTATTTTACCGCTGCGTCGTTCAGTATAAATTCCAATTCAGCCGGGTTGGTGGTAGGATATACAGGCACCAGTATAGCGCCCAGTTGTTGTACTGCAAGATCGGCGAACAGCCATTCGGGCCTGTTATTACTGATGATGGCGATCTTATCGCTGCTCTCGGCGGTCATATCACCGGCGCTCACGCCCAAATGTAACAGGCCGGCGCTGAACCTGTTCACAATACCTACTACTTCTTCTGTTGAATAAGACACCCATACTCCGTTCTCCTTTGCCGACAGCATATCCTTTTTAGGAAAATGTTGTAACTGGTACTCCAGGCAATCAAACAATCTTTTCGCAGTCATAACAATCGGCGCCTTTAAATGCACCAGGGGTAAGTTAGGCAAAACAGTACAAATAACAAAGCTTAATGGCTCATGTAGTATTGTCCTGCCGGCAGTTTAAACACGCGGCCCTCCTGAAATGATTTGAAACCGTTGTATTCTTTTGGATGGTTGTTTTGCCATATCTGGTAAGCATCTGCGTTGATCACGCCGCCGAAGAGCCATTGATTGTACGCTTCAAAAATTCCTTCCCGCAAAAGATATTGTTCCTGCTCGAACAAACGGAAAGGATACTGCTGTTTATTATTGCCCTGGAACCATTCCAGGATGAAGCGGGTCCTGATCGTAACCAGGTTGTCGATATTAACGCCGTCTTTCGCCAGCGCCATTGTTTTAGCATAAGTGTTCAGCACTTCTTTTTCAAAGCCGCTGGCGCTTTTCGCAGCAATAGCATCCTGCAGGGTACTTCCTTTGAACAGATTCTGGTAAGCAAACAGCAATCCTTTTTTTACATCTTCTGTCCGGGGCGTAAAGCTTTCCAGGTTCAGGAAGAGCTCTCCGTATAATATCACCCTGATCCACTCGGCTTTTTTAGCGTAATAGCGTGCTGCATTGTAATAATTACTGCTGTAATTGGGATCAGATACGATGCCTTTTTCCCATTTTACAATGGCATCGCCAAGGCTATTATCCATTTCCAACAACTCACCGTATTCGTTATAGATGACGCCGCTGTTGGGGAATTTTTTGATAGCCTCTTTGTACAGTTTGCCGCAATCTTTATATGCAGCAATGCTTTTGTAACTCATTCCCAGTATCTGGAAAGTTTGCTCATCGGCATCAGGTCGCTGCACCAGTGGTTTGGCTACTTCTATTGCTTTTGCAAAATCCCTTTTAAGGTAATTGGCATAGGAGAGGTTTTTCAGCAACTCGAGGTTCTGGGGATCTTTCGCCACGGCTTTTTCAAGGACTGTTACAGCATTCGTAAAATCTCCCTGCCGCATCATGGACATGGCTGTTTCCTGTAACTGCTGGGCAGTAGTTTGTTGTCCGTAAGAACCATGAAACAACAATAAAGCAACGAAAGCGATCAGTACGTTTTTCATAATATTATTTTGAATCGGCGCCGGATGCCGGTACGCGCTGTTTATTGATAAATAAGATGCGTCAACAATCCATCTCTTAGTTTCGGCTCAAACCAGGTGCTTTTGGGAGGCATTACATTACCGCTGTCGGCAATATCGAACAGTTGTTCGATGGTTACCGGGTACAAGCTGAAAGCTGCTGCCATCTCCCCGCTATTCACTCTTTTTTCCAGTTCCTGTAATCCGCGTATACCTCCCACAAAATCAATCCTTTTATCGGTACGGGGGTCGTGTATACCCAGGATGGGATCAAGCACATTGTTTTGCAGGATAGTAACATCCAATACACCAATCGGGTCTTCTGTAAACGTACCTGGTAAAGCGGTGAGTTTGTACCAGCTGCCATTTAAATACAATCCGAAAGTGTGCAGATGGGAAGGCTTGTATGCTGCAGCGCCCACCAATTCTATCGTAAATTTCTCCTTCAATGCCGCGAGGAATTGCGCTGCATCTAGTCCGTTCAGGTCTTTCACCACCCGGTTATAATCCATGATGTATAACTGGTTAGAAGGAAAAAGCGTAGTGAGAAAAAAATCGGCTCCATTGCCCGTTTTGTTTTCTATCGCTTTGCGCACTTTAGCTGCAGAAGCGGCCCGGTGATGGCCATCAGCAATATAGGTATAGGGTATTTCTGATTCGAAAAGACCGCTGATCGTTTCGCAGGTAGTGGTATCATTGACAATCCAGATGGTATGTTGTATTGCATCATCGGCAACAAAATCATATACCGGCGATTTGGTTTCCTGCCATTCGGCAATGAGGGCATCTACTTTTTCATTGTGACGGTATGCGAGGAAAACATTCCCTGTTTGCGCACCGGAAGTTTTGATATGGTTGATGCGATCCTGCTCTTTCTCCGGGCGGGTGAATTCATGTTTACGGATAATGTCGTTCTCATAATCGTTGATGCTGCTTACACAAACAAGCCCGGTTTGGCTGCGGCCATCCATCACCAACCGGTAGATATAATAACATTCCCTGTTTTCCCTGAAAAGCACATCTCTTTTGATGAATGCTTCCAGGTTGGCTTTCGCCTGCTCATACACTTGTTGTGAATGGATATCCACAGATTCAGGCAGGTCGATCTCGCTTTTGGTAATATGCAGGAAGGAATTGGGATTGCCTTGTGCTTCAATTTTTGCTTCTGTACTGTTCAATACATCATACGGACGGCTGGCCACTTGCTTGGCCAGTTGCGCATGCGGACGCAGCGCCTTAAAAGGTTTTACTATTGCCATGCGGCAAATATCTGCAAATAATTATAAAAGAAATGTTAGGGTCCTGGCTTTCTCAGCGTATGGCTTTTTCAAAAGCGGCCAGTCCTTTTTTGACGAGGGGTTGTTTTTCCGACAGCCATTTGAACAGGAATATCCCGGTTACTGAGCAGGCTATGCCCGCCAGCACATCCAACACATAATGATGGCCGGAATACACGGCCGAGAACCAGATGCCTGCCATTACCAGCACAAACAGGAGGTTGACAGCTCCCAACTTGTTTTTGATACCATAATACAGCACGATCAGCGGATACGCAGCATGCAGCGAAGGCATGGCAGCGAACACATTAGAGCTTTTAGCATACAGGGCTTTGAATACCCCTACATGAAAAATACGGTCGAACGCCGCGAGGCCGGCGGTATTACCCGGTGTGCCCGGGATAAAGCCAAAACCATATTGCTGTACATACCAGGGCGGCGCTGCCGGATAAATATAATAGAACGCAAATCCTATCAGGTTCACCAGCAGAAAGCTGAGCGAAAAATAAAGGAACTGCCTGCGGTCCTTAAAAAATAACGTGTTGTGCTATTGAAAACTCAGGGCATGTTTAATCTGAGCTAGTTTTTTTCCGTTTAAATGATTAATCCAGTGTAAGATTGACATTGAAG
>NZ_FNNO01000018.1:0-80577 GCF_900106985.1 Hydrobacter penzbergensis
TATTTTGCTTAATAGGGCATGCTAAGCTATTTTAAGGCTATCTAAGAAGGTTAGGAAAGGTATTAGGGGTTCGATTGTGACCCCGTCCAGTCCGCTTAAGGAAACGATCAATTTTGACTGTTTCCTTTTTTTATTCCATTCTACATATGCTTGATTAGTCGCAAGAGATATTGTGTCCAAACCTGATAATATGCCCATCTGGACATTCTACCAACATTTCTCTCATATTCCATTCTTTACTGTCGGGTTCAGCAAGAATCTTAGCCCCACCATCCTTGATTAACGCATAATACTTGTCTACGTTGTCGACAACGAGGCTGAGCCACGTTGCAGGATTGCCTTGGTCTTCTTTACAAAAGAATATCTCGACATCATCTCTGTAAACACCACCAAACGTCGGAGGAGCTTCCCATTCCCATTTATTCTCGAATTTTAACTGCTCTGTAAAATATTGTATGCTTTTTCGTACATCCGTTGAATAGAGGATGGGGATTGCTTTGTCAAATTTCATAAAATATTTTTAGTGAATGAAAATGCCGGGCAATGCAAGCATAAAGCAATACTACTAATATAAACAGATTAATGCAACATTGGGTCGGTGCAGATAAGGTTTCATTGGTTGGTTGTATATTCCCGCTTATCAAATACCTGGTCGGTAAATCCCGTTGACTGCGCTACCTTTGGGTGGCATGACACCTTTATCTTCTTTACGTAAATATTTCTGGAAATATCGTGTACGCTTTATAGTAGGTACCCTGTTTGTTGTATTCTCCAACTATTTTGCCGTGTTGGCGCCACAGATAACCGGTTTTGTGGTGAACCTGGTACAGCAGCGATTGCCCGGCGCGAGGCCGGTTGCTTCCAAACCGGTACATGATGTGCTGGTGCACCGGTTCATCACCTGGGTGCAATCGGCACAGTTCAGTTTTGGCTGGCTCATCGCCGTTTGCAGCCTCACTATTTTATTGCTGGCTATACTGCGCGGTATTTTCATGTTCTTCATGCGCCAGACCATCATTGTCATGAGCCGGCATATTGAATACGACCAGAAGAATGAGATTTTTAAACATTACCAGCGGCTCGATACAAATTTCTACAAGACCCACAGCACCGGCGACCTCATGAACCGGATGACGGAAGACGTGAGCCGTGTGCGGATGTACACCGGCCCCGCCATCATGTACCTGATCAACCTGGTAACCCTCATTGGATTTTGCGTGATGAATATGCTGCGTAAAGACGTGTCGTTAACACTCTATGTACTGGCGCCATTGCCACTGCTGGCCATCACCATCTATTTTGTAAACAGCATCATCAACAAAAAAAGCGAAAGGATACAGGCGCTTTTGTCAGATCTCACCACCAATGCCCAGGAATCGTATTCCGGTATACGCGTGATCAAATCTTTTGTGCAGGAAAAAGCCATGCTCGGTTTCTTCACCAGAAACAGCGAAGCATATAAAAAGAATGCCGTGAGCCTGGCCAGGGTCGAAGCCATTTATTTCCCCAGTATGGCACTGATGATTGGACTCAGCACCCTGGTCACCATCCTGATAGGAGGCGTACAGGCCCTGCACGACAGCAGCAAGATCGGGCTGATCGTTGAATTCGTCATCTATATCAACATGCTCACTTTCCCGGTAAGCGCCATCGGGTGGACGGCCAGCATGATCCAGCGGGCTTCGGCTTCCCAAAGAAGGATCAATGAATTCCTGCTCACCGAGCCTACCATTGCCAATCTTCCCGAAGCCCAGCAGGTAAAGGTTTCCGGCGATATTGTATTCGATGCAGTAAATTTTATTTATCCGCATACCGGTATCAACGCCGTCAAACAATTCAGCCTGCGGATTACGAAAGGAGAGAAGGTGCTGGTATTGGGCAGAACCGGCAGTGGTAAAACCACCCTTGCGCAGTTGTTGTTGCGTTTTTACGATCCGCAGGAAGGGAAGATCACCATTGGTGGCAACGATATCCGTACGATGGACCTCAAATCTTTCCGCGACCAGGTGAGTTATGTGCAACAGGATGTGTTCCTGTTCAGCGATACGGTGCGCGACAATATCAGCTTTGGTTTGGCATCACCTGCATCGGAAGAACGGGTAACGGAAGCCGCTGCTTTTGCCAGCGTACACAAAGAGATACAGGGCTTTGCCAAAGGCTATGAAACCATGATCGGGGAGCGTGGTGTAACATTGAGTGGTGGCCAGAAACAGCGGATATCCATTGCCCGTGCGCTGATCAAAAACCCCGAGATCGTAGTGTTCGACGATTGCCTGAGCGCCGTGGATGCCAAAACAGAACACGTTATTATTGGTAACCTCTACCGATACCTGCACGATAAAACCGCTATCATCATCACCCATCGCATATTCTCCTCTTTCCCTTTTCATAAGATCGTCGTGCTGGACAATGGCGAGCTGTTGGAAATGGGTTCACACGAGGAACTGATGGCCGCCAATGGCTATTATGCCGAGTTATACCGGCTCCAACTGACCGAAGAAAAGGCCGAAGTATAAGGCAAAAGCGGCTTTTTGCGGGGTTTCCGGCAGGTTTTATGAAAATTTTGGTAATTCAATAACAATCATATATTTGTGTCACTCAAAAATTAACCAAACAAAATCTACAACTGTGTCGTACGAGAACAACGAAAAAAAAATGGAAAGTGTGTACAGCACACGTATCAGGGCAGGCAAAAGGAGGACGTATTTTTTTGATGTAAGGGCAACACGCGGTAATGATTATTTCCTGACCATTACAGAAAGCCGGAAACGCTTTGATAACAACGGGTACGACAGGCACAAGATCTTCCTGTACAAAGAAGATTTCAACAAGTTCATCAAGGCACTGAACGAAGCCGTAGATTATGTAAAGACAGAACTGATGCCTGATTTTGATTTTGACGCTTTTAACCATGAATACAACGATGCCGAGGGCGAAGTAGAAGTTGCGGAAGAAGCGGCTGTAGTAGCTGAACAGCCGGTAGCCGCTCCCGTTGCAGCAGCTACTCCTACTGTTGATGCGGTAGCCGCATCCAACACCGCTTCGGAAGAAGTAGACAAATGGTAACCAGCCATAAACTAATTGCTTATCCAAAAGCCGCTTTCACCAGCGGCTTTTTTTATGTGCGAATGATTTTGAATCTTTACATCCGAATTCAAATTGCCAGCTATGATCCGCATCTTTATTACCGGTGGAACCTTCGATAAGGAATACAATGAACTGAAGGGAGAACTTTATTTTAAGAATACCCACATGCAGGAACTGCTGGAGAAGGGAAGGTGCCGGCTGGATGTTCAGATCCGCACCCTGATGATGATCGACAGCCTGGAAATGACAGATGAAGACAGGGATCTGATCGTACACCAGTGCATTCAATGCGAAGAAGACAAGATCGTCATCACCCATGGCACCGATACCATGTCGGTAACAGCCCGTGTGCTGGCAGAAAAAGTCAAGAACAAAACGATTGTACTCACAGGGGCCATGATACCCATCAAATTTGGTAGTTCCGACGGCCTGTTCAACCTGGGCGGGGCATTAGCCTTTGTACAAACCCTGCCGCCCGGCGTTTATGTAGCCATGAACGGCCGTTGGTTCAATTGGGATAATGTGCGGAAGAACAAACAGACTGGCGTATTTGAAGAAATAAAATAGCCCCCCAACCGGTTACAGATTTTTCAGCATCCAAATGCCGCAGCCGCAGTGCCCGCTGTTTCCCATAGGAGCTGTAAGGTATTGAAAGCCAAACAGCTCATAAATGCCAACTGCTTTTTTTAATTCAGGCATACTTTCAAGGTAAACCCTTGAAAATCCCTTTGCTTTAGCGGTTTCCAAACACAATGTGATCAATTGCCTGCCGAGGCCCAGTCCGCGTGCAGCAGGCGCCAAGTACATCTTCACCAGTTCGCAAGTATCTGCCGGCAATGCATTGGTAGGATAAATGCCCGCCCCACCCAATAGCGCTCCGTCTTTTTCCGCTACAAAATAGCTGCTGGCGGGCTCAGCATCGAAAGTTTCAAATAAATGATCGGTGGTTTCGTCGTAATAAACGGTTCCGGGCTTATTGGCGCCAAACTCTTCCAAGGCCTTGCGAATGATGGAGGCAAGGGCTGCATTATCTGTTTGTGCTATTGGCCTGATGTTAACCATTGATTCAGTTTTTCCTGAACTGCTTATAGGCGTTGACCAATCCGTTCGTGGATGAGTCGTGCGTAGTTACTGCTGTATCATCGGCTAATTCGGGGAGTAATTGATTAGCCAACTGTTTACCCAGTTCCACGCCCCATTGATCGAAGCTGAAAATATTCCAGATCACGCCCTGCACAAATATCTTATGCTCATAAAACGCAATCAGGCTTCCCAATGAATGTGGTGTGATTTCTTTTAACAGGAATGAATTGGTAGGCTTATTGCCTTCAAATACTTTAAAAGGCAGCAGCCGCTTGATCTCTTCTTTGCTTTTATCGGCTTTCTCCAACTCTGCTCTTACCTGGCTCTCCGTTTTGCCATTCATAAGCGCTTCTGTTTGCGCAAAGAAATTAGACAACAGTTTGGTGTGATGATCGCCAATAGGATTGTGGCTGATGGCCGGTGCAATGAAATCGCAGGGGATCATCAAGGTACCCTGGTGGATCAGTTGATAAAAAGCATGTTGTCCGTTGGTGCCCGGCTCACCCCAGATCACCGGTCCGGTTGCATAATTCACCGGGTGCCCGCTGCGGTCAATGCTTTTACCGTTGCTTTCCATATTGCCCTGTTGCAGGTAAGCCGCAAAACGATGTAAGTATTGATCGTAGGGGAGGATGGCTTCACTTTGTGCACCAAAGAAATTGGTGTACCAGATACCGATAAGCGCCATCAACACAGGTATATTCTTATCAAATTTCTCTTTGCGGAAATGTTCATCTACTGCTGCCGCACCTTTCAGGAGCGCTTCAAAATGTTCGTATCCAATGGTGAGCGCAATAGACAACCCAATAGCGCTCCACAGAGAATACCGGCCGCCTACCCAGTCCCAGAATTCAAACATATTGGCTTTGTCGATACCAAATGCCGTTACATCTTTTTCATTGGTGCTGAGCGCCACGAAATGTTTGGCCACATGCGCCTGGTCTTTTGCCTCCTTGAGGAACCAGTCACGCGCCGTGTGCGCATTGGTCATGGTTTCCTGCGTGGTGAAGGTTTTGGAAGCCACCAGGAAAAGTGTTTCTTCGGGCGTTACTTTTTTCAGTGTTTCAGCGATATGCGTTCCATCGACATTGCTCACAAAATAAGTTTCAATGTCTTTTTTCCAATAGGGGCGAAGCGCTTCTGTTACCATCACCGGCCCCAGGTCGCTGCCGCCGATGCCGATATTCACAATATAACGGATCTTTTTGCCGGTATATCCTTTCCATTTGCCGCTGTGCACTTCCTCGCAGAAAGTTTTCATGTGGTTGAGTACCCGTTGCACATGCGGCATGATGTCTTTGCCATCTACCAATATAGGTGTATCAGAAAAATTACGCAGGGCGGTATGTAATACCGAACGGTGTTCCGTTTCATTGATCTTCAGTCCGGCGAACATATCGTGGATCGCATCTTTCAGCTTACAGTCCTCCGCCAGTTGCAGCAACAACTGCAAGGTCTTCTGGTTGATAATATTCTTGGAATAATCGAACAGTGTTTCTTCAAATACAAGGGAAAAACGCTGGAAACGCTCGGGATCTGCCGCAAAAAGGTCTTTCATGTGACGGCGGCTCATTTCTTCTTCGTGGTGCTTCTTCAATAAAAACCATGCCTGGGTATTCGTTGGGTTGATTCTCGGTAACATGCTCTTGGTTCTTTTCTAAATTTCAATGATAAATAAAGTCCACTTCATCAATAAACAGCTGTACTACAAAGTATCAATCACCCGGATGGTTTCGTCCACCATGGAGGAACTAATATCTAAATGCAACACAAACCTGATCTGTGTAGAGGATATGGCAATTGCGTAGATATTGGATTGTTTAAGGATTGCCGACAAACCAGGTGCGGTAAAACGGCCTTTCACTTCAAAAATAATGATATTGGTTTCAACTGGTAAAATCTCATCCACAAAATCTTTCTTTTGCAATGCTGCTGCAATTCGCTGCGCATGCGCGTGGTCATCTGCCAGGCGTGCTACATTATTTTCCAATGCATAAATTCCTGCTGCTGCCAGATAGCCTGCTTGCCGCATGCCACCGCCGAATACTTTCCGTATCCTGCGTGCTTTCTTGATATAAGCGCCGGATCCGATCAACACACTTCCTACCGGAGCGCCCAATCCTTTGCTCAAACAAATAGAAATACTATCGAATACAGTTCCGTATTGCCCGCAGGTTTCATGCTTCGCTACCAGTGCATTGAACAGGCGGGCGCCATCGAGATGCAGCCTGAGGTTATTATCCAAACAAACCTGTTTTATTTCCTGTATATCAGTAAATTGATAACAGCTTCCGCCGCCGCGGTTGGCTGTATTTTCTAAAGAAACCAATGTGGAGACCGGCTTATGTACATCATCTGCATTGATGGACTGTTTCACTTGCGTTGCCGTAATACGGCCACGGTCGCCATGCAGCAAACGCACCGAGCAGCCCGAGTTAAAAGCAATACCGCCTCCTTCGTATTGATAAACATGCGACAACTGTTCGCAGATCACTTCATCGCCTGGTTGTGTATGACATTTGATGGCAATCTGGTTGGTCATGGTGCCACTGGGACAAAAAACGGCCGCCTCCATGCCAAACAAACCGGCGCATAATTGTTCCAAGCGGTTTACCGTTGGGTCTTCTCCAAAAACATCATCCCCCGTTGGAGCTGCCTGCATTGCCGCCAGCATGCCAGGGGTAGGCCGTGTAACGGTATCACTTCTGAAATCGATCATGCCGCTAAGATAGGTGTTGCGATCAGAACAAGATGCTCCTGCAGCTTACCGTTTATAAAATAATGTTGCGACTATGATCGTGGCGCCCTTAGATTTGCGGATTAAAAAAATCGCTCATAAATTAATATCTTCAATCTGATGATTGGAGTCTTCCGGTATCTTGGATACCTTTTTTCTAGTTTCAGATTGTTTGCACGTTGAAAGCGTAAAACGGATATCATGATTCGAAAGATCCATATCACTAAACCCTTGTACCTCCTTTGTACCCTTACTTGTTTGTATTTACCCGGAAAAGCGCAACAGTTGCAACAGGATGCCACTTTATTACAGAACGCCAGCCTGGACAATGTGGTGCAGTATGCTTTGAAGCACCAGCCTTCTTTTCAACAGTCGCTCATCGATGAAGAGATTGTTGAAACCACCATCCGCAACAAACTATCTGCCTGGTACCCGCAGTTGAATTTGAACTACAGCCTGCAACACAATTTCCAGGTGCCAACAAGTGTCATTGGCGGGAACCCCATCAGGCTGGGCGTGAACAATACTTCTGCTGCACAATTCACTGTATCGCAGAACCTTTTCAACCGCGATGCATTGCTGGCTTTCCGTAGCAAAGGAGATGTTCGTACGCAGGCGCGCCAGCATACAGGTATCGACAAGATCGGTGTGATATCCAATGTGTCGAAAGCCTTTTACGATGTGCTGGCTACCATGCAACAGATCAAAGTGTCGGATGAAAATATTGCGCGGCTGGAAAGCAGCATACGGATAGCAACCAACCAGTACAAAGCCGGACTGACAGACAAAACCGATTATAAGCGCGCTACCATTTCTCTCAACAACAGCAAAGCTACCCGTGTTGCAAACCTGGTGGTATTGAAGGCTAAGTCGGCCTACCTGAAAACGCTGATGGGTTGTCCGGATAGCGTAGACCTGCACATCGCATACGATACCCTTCAACTGGAGAAAGATGCGATGCTGGATACATTGCAGTTGCCCGATTATACACGCCGCGCTGAATACCAGTTCCTGCAAACGCAGAAAAGGCTACTCTCAGCCAACCTGCAATACGAGAAATGGTCGTACCTCCCCACGGTAGCCCTCAACGGAGCGTATAACATGAATTTCCAGGACAATGATTTTGCCAAGCTGTACAACATGAATTATCCCAGCTCTTTTGCTGCACTAACGATAACCCTTCCCATTTTCCAGGGAGGTAAACGCAAAGCGAATATCGACCAGGCAGGGTGGCAGTTGAAGAAAACCAACTGGGACATCATCAACCTGAAAAATGCTGTCAACGCACAGTATGCGCAGGCAATGGCCGGCTATAAAACCAACCTGGCCAATTACCAGGCGCTGAAAGAAAACCTGGCGCTGGCGAGGGAAGTGTATGGCATTATTGAGTTGCAGTACAAATCGGGTGTGAAAACTTACCTGGAAGTTATTACAGCAGAAACCGATCTGCGCACATCCGAGATCAATTATTACAATGCCTTATACCAGGTGCTGGCCAGCAAAATAGATGTGCAGGTAGCCCTGGGCCAAATCGTTTACTAATTTTTAAATCATCTCTTTATATGTTGTTGCATACTTTGAAAAATCATACCGGCATCATCATAACGGCGTTGTTTATGGCTTCCTGCGGAAGTTCTCAACAACAGGGGCCGCAGCAGGCTGGCCTGCAAGCCGTACCGGTTACCCTCGATACGGTAAAAAGCACCGATGCGGTGTATCACGATGAATATCCAGGCACGGTGGTAGCGTTCAACCAGGTAGACATCAGGGCGCAGGTAAGCGGTTATGTTACCGGACTGTTCTTTAAAGATGGAGATAAAGTGAGCAAGGGACAAAAACTGTACACCATCGACGCACAGGTATACGATGCCAATTACCAGCAGGCGCAAGCCAACCTGCAGGTGCAGGAAACCAATTTATTGAAAGCCCAAAAAGACGCCGACCGTTACCACGAGTTGGATAAGCACGATGCCATTGCCAAGCAACAGGTTGATTATGCCGATGCTGCATTGGAAGCTGCACACAAACAGGTATCGGCCGCCAAAGCAGCGGTGAACAGCATGAAGAGCAACCTGGGCTTCACTACCATCTATGCACCATTCAGCGGCACCATTGGTATTTCACAGGTAAAGCAGGGAGCCGCAGTGGTGGCAGGTCAAACCATTCTCAACACTGTTTCTACCGATAACCCCATGGCCGTTGATTTTGCAGTGAACCAACAGGAGCTGTACCGCTTCACGCAGTTGCAACAAAAAGGCGGCAAGGATTCTACTTTCACCCTTGCATTCGGAACAGCTGTGTATCCTGCTAACGGTACCATCAGCATGATCGATCGCGCTGTTGATCCGCAAACATCTACTATCAGAACAAGGCTTAGCTTTCCGAACGACAAAGGCATGCTGAAGGCAGGGATGAGCGCTACGGTACGCGTACTCAACCAGGCATCTAGTCACGCTGTAATGATCCCTTATAAAGCAATTACAGAGCAATTGGGTGAGTTCTTTGTTTACGTAGTGGGCGATAGCAGCAAAGTAAACCAGCGCAAAGTGCAGTTGGGTACGCAGATAGGAAACAACGTGATTGTGCAGAGCGGTTTGAATGCAGGTGAAAAAATAGCCGTGCAGGGAGTACAGAATTTGCGTGAAGGAGCGGTGATTACTACTGCTGTCAAAGGCAAGAGTCAAAAATAGAGCGTTAATTTTTAATTCAATATGATCGCAGATACTTTTATAAAACGTCCTGTTACAGCCATCGTCATCTCCATTGTGATTGTGCTGGTGGGATTGATCTCCATGACCAACCTGCCTGTTGCGCAGTATCCTGATATTACGCCGCCAACGGTTTCCATCAGTGGTAATTTCACCGGCGCCGATGCACAGACAGTGGAACAGACGACCACCACGGCCATTGAATCGCAGGTGAACGGTACGCCGGGCATGACCTATATGAGCAGTAACAGTACCAGCAGCGGACAGAGCAGCATTACGGTAAATTTTGAAGTAGGTACCAATATCGATATCGCCACGTTGGATGTACAGAACCGCGTGAGTGTTGCGCAACCTACTTTACCCGATGCGGTGAAACGACTGGGACTCACTACCCGTAAGCGTAACCCCAGCATCATGATGGCGCTGGCGCTGTATTCACCCAATGGTACGCACGATGCGATCTTCCTGGGTAACTATGCCAATATTTATTTGAAAGATGCGCTGTTGCGTGTGAAGGGAGTAGGAGATATCCTGGCCCGAGCCGATGATTTCAGTATGCGTGTATGGCTCAACCCGCGCAAGCTGGCCATGCTGGGTCTTACACCGGCTGATGTGAATGCTGCGCTCGCAGAACAAAACATACAGATCGCGGCGGGCACCGTGGGTGGCAATCCACAACCGGGACGGCAGGTCTTCGAATACAATGTGCTTACCAGCAGCCGCATCAATACCAAAGAGCAGTTTGAAAACATCATCGTACGTACCAAGCCTTCCGATGGCAGTATCGTCTATTTGAAAGATATTGCCCGCGTTGAGTTGGGTAAATTCGACTATTCCATCAATGCCCTGGTAAATGGAAAGCCTTGTGCATTCGTGCTTATTTACCAGGCACCCGGCGCCAATGCGCTCGATACGTATGCCGGTGTGATGAAAGCATTGGATAACCTCAAAAAACATTTCCCCAAAGACATCGATTACCTGGTGCCGCTCGAAACAGCATCGGTAGTACAGGTATCGATCGACGAAGTGATCCATACCTTGCTGGAAGCTTTGCTGCTGGTGGTGTTGGTGGTATTCCTGTTCTTACAGAACTGGCGCGCTACGCTGATCCCCGTATTGGCAATACCGGTATCATTGATCGGCGCCTTTATTTTCTTCGCGCCCTTCGGATTTACCATCAACACGCTTACACTCTTTGCCTTTGTGTTGGCCATCGGCATTGTGGTGGATGATGCCATTGTGGTAGTGGAAGCGGTACAGCATTATATCGACCATGAAAAGATGACGCCCAGGGAAGCCACACAAAAAGCCATGAAAGACATTTCGGGTCCGGTGGTGGCCATCGCGTTGATACTGGCAGCTGTGTTTATACCGGTAGGATTTGTACCGGGTATCGTGGGCAGGCTTTACCAGCAGTTTGCCATTACCATTGCCGTTTCAGTAGTGATCTCTGCATTCGTTGCGCTGTCACTCACCCCGGCCTTGTGTATCGTACTGTTGAAGCCTTCCAAAGATGCAACAGCAAAGAAAAACATCCTGGAAAAATTCTTTGCCGCTTTCAATAACAAGTTCACCAGGCTCACCCGTTCTTATGCGCGTGGTGTAGGTAAATGGATCCGCGCAACGCCATATGTATTGGTGATGATGGTGTGTTTGTTCGTAGGGTTGTTTTTCCTTTTCAAAGCCAAACCTTCCGGCTTCATACCCACGGAAGACGAAGGCCGTTTGTATGTAACGTATGAAATGCCCGAAGGAACTTCTACCACGCGCAACGTAGCTATGATGAAAGATGTAATGGCAATGGTGCGAAGTATCCCTGCCGTAAAAGTGGTAGGCGGACTGGCCGGACTGAACATTGTAAGCTTCTCCAGCAAATCCAACACCGGTACCATGTTCGTGAGCCTGAAACCCTGGGCAGACCGGAAGAAAGCGGAAGAACAATTGAAAGGGGTGATTGCAGAGATCACCAAACGAACCGCCAATATAAAAGAGGCACGCATATTACCCATTGCGCCGCCCGCCATCCCGGGATTGGGCGCTACTTCGGGTTTTACTTTTGAACTGCAACAAACCACCAGTACCGACAGCCTCCGGCAATTCGAAGGAGTAGCCAGAAAATTCCTCGGGGCGCTGTACCAGCGGCCGGAAATCGGTATGGCGTACACGTTCTTCTCTACACGAACACCGGGTTACCAGGTTGATGTTGACAGGGAGAAAGCAAAAAAGCTGGGCGTATCTGTGGCAGATGCGTACGCAACGTTGTCAACCTTGCTGGGCAGCAGTTATGTAAACGATTTCAATATCTACGGACGTAATTTCAGGGTGATGACGCAGGCCGACAGCAGTTTTCGCGGATCCATCGATGACCTGCAGGGCTATTATGTGCGCAACAGCCAGGGTGGAATGGTGCCGATGGGCGCGTTGGTCAACACAAAGCTGATTGAAAACCCGGCCGTCATATCACACTACAATATTTACCGTTCTATTGAGATCAACGGAACACCCAAACCCGGTTTCAGTAGCGGACAGGCCATTGAAGCATTGAAACAAACAGCGGCCCAGGTGCTGCCCGAAGGTTACAGCTATGAATTTTCGGGTATGAGCCGGGAAGAGATCAAGGCAGGCAGCAGCGCGGCGATGATCTTCGTTATCTCCATTGTGTTTGTGTTCCTGTTCCTGGCGGCATTGTATGAGAGCTGGTCTATCCCGTTCTCGGTATTGTTCGCCGTGCCGATCGGGGCATTCGGTTCTATCCTTACACTTACTTTTATCCCATCACTCAGCAATAATGTCTATGCCCAGATCGGTTTGATTACGCTGATCGGACTGGCAGCCAAGAATGCCATCCTGATCGTGGAATTTGCCAAAGAGCGGGTAGACAGGGGTATTGACATTGTTCACGCCACTTTACAGGCGGTAGAACTGAGGTTGCGGCCTATTGTGATGACCTCCCTGGCCTTTATCCTGGGTGTATTGCCCCTGGCATTTGCATCGGGAGCAGCGGCAGAATCGAGAAAAACCATTGGCTGGACCGTATTCGGGGGTATGCTGGCGGCTACCACACTGGCCATATTTGTGGTACCGGTATTCTTCGTACTCATTACGAAAATATCGTATGGGAGAAAACTCAAACGTCTACAGGAGCAGCAGCGGCTGGAAGAGGGTATCGACAGGTCTATTGCCGATTCCCGCTTGAGCTGATTAATTGTCATATTTTGCCCATTTATGCAGTTTTTTCCACAAAAGCTGGCAAAATCCATTGTTACGATGTAACTTTGCGGGCTTCTTATGATCGTATTGGGTAACTTTAACGATTTTAGTACAGCGCTTTTGAAACATTTGAGGTCTTTTAGTCGTTTACATTAAATAAGATAATATCACATCATGAGGCAGCTCAAAATTGCAACACAGATTACCAACCGAGATTCGCAGGCCGTAGAGAAGTATCTGCAGGAGATTTCCAAGATCCCTATGATCACTCCCGAAGAGGAGACTACACTGGCACAGCGCATCAAAATGGGTGATCAGCGAGCGCTCGACAAATTGGTGCAGGCCAACTTACGTTTCGTGGTATCTGTGGCTAAGCAGTACCAGCACCAGGGCCTTTCTCTTAGCGACCTGATCAACGAGGGCAACCTCGGTCTGATAAAAGCAGCCCAGCGTTTCGATGAAACCAAGGGTTTTAAATTCATCTCATACGCGGTATGGTGGATCCGCCAGTCCATCTTACAGGCGTTGGCAGAGCAGGGCAGATTGGTCCGCCTGCCTCAAAACAAAATTGGCACATACAACAAAGCCAACAAAGCCTATATGGCTTTTGAACAGGAGCACGAGCGCGAGCCGTCTACCGAAGAGTTGGCTGAAATCCTGGAAATGAGCGAAACCGAGATCAACAACATCTTCCAGAGCAACACCCGTCACACTTCATTGGATGCCCCCGTACACGAGGCAGAAGATGTAGCCATGGGCGACCTGCTGGAAGGTAGCGATGATACCGATGACGACGTGATGAAAGATTCACTGCGTGAAGAGATTCGCCGCGTATTGAAATCATTGAGTCCGCGTGAAGCCGAAATCGTGAATGCGTATTTTGGTCTGGATGGCGAGAACGGGGTGACCATTGAACAGATTGGCATGAAATACGACCTGACAAAAGAACGTATCCGCCAGATCAAGGAGAGGGCCATCAAACGCTTACAGAAAGCGCGTTACAGCAATGCATTGAAAGCATACCTGGGATAAGGTTTTATAAAGAAACTGACAATAAGACCCCTCTGCGTAAACGGAGGGGTTTTTGTTTGTATGTTTGTTCACATCTAACTAAATAGTCTAAGCAGTATGGCAAATGAAGCAACAGAAAAAGTACATGTGCTGATCATAGGTTCGGGGCCTGCGGGTTATACCGCCGCCATTTATGCGGCGCGCGCCAATATGAAGCCGGTATTGTATCAGGGTATTCAACCCGGCGGACAGCTCACCATCACCACAGAAGTAGAAAATTACCCGGGTTATCCCGATGGCATACAGGGGCCTGAAATGATGGTCCATTTTGAAAAACAGGCTGCCCGCATGGGCGCCGATATCCGTTACGGACTCGCCACTAAAGTTGATTTCTCCCAACATCCCTACAAAGTGCAGATTGATGAGGAAAAATGGATCGAAGCAGATGCCGTGATCATTTGTACAGGCGCTTCGGCCAAATGGCTGGGGCTGCCCAGTGAAGAGCGCCTGAACGGTTTTGGTGTGAGTGCTTGTGCCGTGTGCGATGGATTTTTCTTCAAAGGAAAAGACGTGGCCATCGTTGGTGCGGGAGATACTGCTGCGGAAGAAGCTTTGTATTTATCGAAACTCTGTACCAACGTTCACATGTTCATCCGCCGCGATAAAATGCGCGCCAGTAAAGTGATGCAGGAAAGGGTATTGAATGCACCCAACATCAAAGTATATTGGAACACCGATACCGATGAAATAATGGGAGAGAATAGAGTGGAAGCCGTTCGCATCAAAAACAACCAGACACAGGAAACACAGACCATACCCATCAGCGGATTTTTTGTTGCCATCGGTCATCATCCCAACAGCGATATCTTCAAAGGATGGCTGGATATGGATGAGACCGGTTACCTGCTCACCACACCCGGCACTACAAAAACCAATATAGAAGGCGTATTTGCTGCAGGAGATGTGCAGGACAAGAATTACCGTCAGGCGGTAACAGCAGCCGGCAGTGGTTGTATGGCGGCATTGGATGCGGAACGGTACCTGACAACGAAAGGATTAGTATAAACCATCGTCATCCCGAGCGAGCGAAGCGAGTCGAGGGACCTGCTGAAAGCTTCATGAGGTCCCTCGGCTTCGCTCGGGATGACGGTTGTAACAAATGATATTTATGCTTTCCATACATTTAAACAACCTCCTTTTTCACTCCTTTCATGGTTTATATGAGGAAGAGACGGTGTTGGGCAATGATTTCAAAGTAGATGTTACCGTCTGGCACCAGCCGGCCCGTATTCCTGTAAAATCTTTGCACGAAACCATCAACTATGTAACGGTGTATGAGTTGATAAAGAAAAGAATGGAAACGCCTACTTTGTTATTGGAAACACTGGCTACTACCATTGCGCAGGAAATACTCGCAACTTTTCAGCAGGCGGAAAAAGTCAAAATATCGATCGATAAATTGCAACCGCCGATACCCGATTTTCATGGGAGTGTGGGAGTGGAGTTTGAACTGAAGAGAAATTAGATAATGGCTTAATTGCTCAATACTCAATGGCTCAATGATGAAATATTATTACCTGATCGTTTCTTTGTTTTTGGGGATAACAACATTGCGTGCACAGGATGTGAATGTATTGCTGAAAGAGGCAGATAATTTTGAGAAGCAGCAGAAAGACCAGCCGGCATTGGATAAATACAAGGAGATTTTATTGATAGCACCTGCTAATATCCGTGCATTGGTGCATTCAGCAGAGTTGAATTTATCGTTGGGTAGCAGGGTAACAGATAAAAATGGTATGCGCTTGTATTATGAGTCGGCAGCGGCTTTTGCGCAGAGAGCCTGGCAGGCAGACAGCAACAATGCAGACGCGAATTATATTATGGCGATGATTGCCGATCGAATGCCCGAGATAGAAACAGAAGCAAAGAAAACAGCGGTTTATTTTAAAGATGAAAAAAGATATGCCGATAAAGCGCTGCTGCTGAATCCCCGTTACGGGAAAGCGCATTACCTGGTTGGCAAGTGGCATTACGAATTGTTGACGCTGCCACCTTTGAAAAAAGCCGCCATCAAATTCCTGCACGGAGGCTTGCCACCAGCCGATATGGATTCGGCTATCGCGCACCTGGAACAATGCAAAACACTCGAGCCCTATTTTGTATCCAATTACCTGGTACTCGCGAAAGCATATAAAGAGAACAGGCGGCCCGCACAAGCTATTGAAGTATTGAAGCTCCTGGTAAGGCTGCCTGTTCGCACTGCCAACGACCCCGCGTTGAAAGCAGAGGGCGCCGAGTTATTACAGTCGATGCAATGAGTAGTTTGCGTTATTAAATTAGGTAATAATATACAATTCTAATTCGTTCCTCAACAAAGCAAATTCAATATTTGCTCGTTAATTGTATTATTGTTAGATTAAGACATGCCGTTTTGGCATATGTATTGCCATTACCGACAATACATAACGCTCAAATTGTCAAAAAAAGGAACATATTTTTCGTTGGCTTAATGTTTGCACCCCCATTGCTATAAAACCAATTAGTTATGTTAAAGAATAACTCCATAACATCCAGGATAGAAAAAATGAGCAACTTCCGCTATGGACCTACTGGCACCGCCGCTCAACAGGATTCGCCAAAACTATCAATGTTATCACAGATAGAAAGGGAGATTAACATCATTTACTTTCAACAAGGGGAGCGCCCTTCAGCTATGAAGAATAAGTTTTCGCGGGATCTTCTATAACAGCAGTTACTACTTCTCAACGAATGTTTTCAGGCTTTGCCCGATGATATAGGTCCATCCTTCTGCAAAATTGGCTGGATTGAAATCGGGGTTCTCTTTGGGGAAAGTATCCAGCCCAGCATGGGAAAGTTTTACACTTGTTTTACCACTATCATCCCTCAATTCAAAGCTTACGAAAGATTGGCCGGGATAACCATCATAAGACCAACTGTAGGTTAATTTTTTTTCAGGCACCACTTCGGTGATCTTGCAAAGATGACGATAGCTTCTGTCGTCTTTGCCTCCTTGAAATTCAAATGTAAAACCAACTTCAGGTTTGAACGCTGCCAGATCAAAATACCATTGTTTCATGTCATCCTTGTTGGTAATGGCTTTCCAAACCCTGGATACCGGTGCGTTGAGCACTTTTTCAATAACGAATGGCGCGGTTTTCATGGCTATTTATTTGATTAGTTTATAACACCATCTTTTGAGTTTTCCTTCAAAATCGAACGGGGTAGTGGCTTTGGTAATGTCTTTGATATCGCTGGCATGAATAGCGCCGGCATCCAATTGGAAACGGGTGAAATTCGTGCTGAAATAAATTTGTCCGCCTGGTACTGTAGCAGCGAGTACATCGTTGAGCAATTCCACATGATCTCTTTGTATGTCCAGGATATCTTTCATGCGTTTACTATTGCTGAAAGTAGGCGGGTCCATTACCACCAGGTCAAAACTTTCGGGGGACAATGTTTTGAGATATTGCTTTACATCGGCGTGTACAAAGCGGTATTTGTTGGGCGACTTTAAACGGTTGATGGCGAAATTGGTTTCGGCCCATCCCAGGTAAGTTTTGGAGAGGTCCACAGAAGTAACGGCAGCGGCTCCACCTGCAGCAGCATATACCGAGAAAGAACCGGTATAACAAAACAGGTTCAATATGCGTTTCCCTTCGCTCTGTTCTTTCACCATTTGCCTTGTGATGCGGTGATCGAGAAAAAGGCCCGTGTCGAGGTAATCGGTGAGGTTCACCTGGAACTTCAGTCCGTTTTCCAGCACGGTAAAAAAAGCATCTTCCGTATTCAGTCGCTCGTATTGTCCTTCGCGGTGCGACATTCGTTTGCGTTGCCGCACATACATATGATCGGTTGGAATACCCATGATCTCGCTAATCATTGCCAGGCATGCATCGAGCCATGCTTCATGTTCTTCATCGCTCATACCATGCCTGCGCAAATATTCTGCCAGGTAAAGCTTGTCTTCATACAATTCTATACAGAAGGGAAATTCGGGCAGGTCGTGATCGTATACCCGGTAGCAATCTACCTGCATACGCCGGGCCTGCTTGCTGCGATGCTTGTACACTTTTACCAACCGGTTACGGAACATGTCCATTTTATCAGTCTGCTGCATAGGACAAAATTGCAATAAAAACGTCATCCTGAGCGAGCGAAGCGAGTCGAAGGACCTGCTTGAACATTCGGGCAGATCCCTCGGCTGCCCCTTCGACTCGCTTCGCTCGCTCAGGGTGACGTTGCTCGGGATGACGATATAAAATACTAGAGAAGCATGTATTTATTTCAGCTTAGCCAGCGCGTCTTTGATCCTTGCCCATGCTTTTTCAATGTTGGGCATGCTGTTGGCAAAAGAGAAACGAACGCATTTGGGTTCACCAAAAGCATCTCCCATTACAGAAGATACATGCGCAGTATTCAAGAGATACATGCTCAGGTCGGCTGCATTTTGGATGGTAGTAGTGCCATCTGATTTACCATAATAAGCGCTTACATCCGGAAATACATAGAATGCGCCTTGCGGTGCAAAGCATTTGAAACAGGGAATACCGCTTACCAGCGCCAGTGTTTTTTCTCTTCTGCGGGTAAACTCCTCCGTCATTTCCTGTGAAGGACGCAGATCGCCTACAAGGGCCGCTACTGCTGCTTTCTGGGTAATGGAGCAGGTACCGCTGGTGAATTGTCCCTGTAATTTTTCACAGGCCTTCACAATAGCAGCACTGGCAGCGATATAACCCAAACGCCAGCCGGTCATGGCAAATCCTTTACTGAGACCGTTGATGAGTACCACGCGGTCTTTCAGATCGGCAAACTGCGCAATGCTTTCGTGCTTGCCTACGAAGTTGATGTATTCATAGATCTCATCTGAAAGGATCACAATATGCGGATGTTTTTTAAAGATAGCAGCCAACGCTTCGAGTTCTGCTTTGCTGTACACAGCGCCTGAAGGATTACAGGGCGATGAGAACATGAACACTTTTGTCTTGGGTGTGATGGCGGCTTCTACCTGTGCAGGAGTTGGTTTGAAATCGTTCTCCACGCTGGTCCTGATCTCCACTACTTTACCACGGGCAATTTTTACCAGCTCAGAATAAGTTACCCAATAAGGAGTAGGAATGATCACTTCATCACCTTCATCCACCAATGCAAGAATGGCGTTGGCCAGACTTTGCTTGGCGCCGGTAGACGTGATGATCTGATCCGGTGTATAATCCAAATTGTTATCGCGTTTCAATTTGGTACATACGGCTTCTTTCAAATCGGCAAAGCCGGCAACAGGTGTATAATGGCTCCAGTTGTCATTGATGGCTTTGATAGCAGCGTCTTTGATGTGCTGCGGGGTATCAAAATCTGGTTCACCCAGGCTCAGGTCGATTACGTCGACCCCTTTGGCCCTCAGTTCACGGCCCAGTTTGGCCATTTTAAGTGTTTCCGGTTCACTGAATCTGTTCAGGAGAGAAGAGAGTTGCATAGCTTCAAACATTAAAAAATAAAATATAGATTAATTGCTGCGTGAAGGTCGGAAAAACCAGCCAATTTTAAGCACTAACTTTGACTATGCCTCACGAAACAATTTCGGTTTTCGACATGTTCAAAATAGGGGTAGGCCCCTCGAGTTCCCATACTTTAGGCCCCTGGCGCGCCGCTTTGCGCTTTGTAGAAACGCTCCGGTCACGCACCAGTCTTGACCAGGTAGCGGCTGTTACCGTGTTATTATACGGCTCCCTGGCCAAAACCGGCAAGGGGCATGGAACGGATATAGCCGTGCTATTGGGACTTTGCAATGAAGACCCGGTGACCATCGATGTAAACAGCATCACTCCACGTATTAATGCTATCCACGATAAAAAGGAATTGATGCTGGGAGGCGAGCAGGTGATTGCATTCAATGCCGCAGAACAGGTGCAATTCCTGTATCATGAAACATTGCCCTTTCATCCCAACGGGCTTAGCTTTCTTGTGTCCTTGAAAAATGGGCAAGGATGGAGCGAAACTTATTATTCTATCGGCGGCGGGTTTGTTGTGAAAGAAGGGGAAGACAATAGCCATAAAAATGCAGTAGACCTTTCATTCCCCATCAATACGGCCGATGACCTGCTGCACTGGTGTATGAAAACGGGTATGGCCATCCATGAAGTGGTCATGGAGAATGAAAATGCCTGGCGCTCTGAGGATGCTACCAGGGCAGGCGTGTTGCGCATCTGGCATACCATGAAAGACTGCATATATCGTGGTTGTCATGCCAAAGGGGAATTACCGGGCGGTTTACAGGTGCGCCGCCGCGCGTTCGACCTGAATAAAAAAATGATACAGGGCCATCCTTATACCGATTATGAAAGCTGGATGAAAGCGATTCGTGCAGGAGGGGAAGGCTTTCATTATATACTGGATTGGGTGAGTTGTTTTGCATTAGCCGTTAATGAAGAGAATGCCGCATTCGGAAGAGTCGTAACAGCGCCTACGAATGGCGCTGCCGGTGTGATACCCGCCGTGTTGCAGTATTTCGTTACATTTTGCAATGGGCATGATGATGACAAGATCATTCGTTTCCTGCTCACTGCTTCTGAAATTGGCAGTATATTCAAAAAAGGCGCTACCATTTCTGCGGCGATGGGTGGCTGCCAGGCCGAGATCGGCGTTTCTTCTGCCATGGCTGCCGCTGCACTCACAGAGTCGATGGGAGGTACCCAGCGCCAGGCATTGATGGCTGCCGAAATAGCCATGGAACATCATTTAGGGTTGACCTGCGATCCGATAGGCGGACTGGTGCAGGTTCCCTGTATTGAAAGAAATACCATGGGTGCCATCAAAGCTATCACCGCTTCACAACTGGCATTACAGAGTTCGCCCGACTATGCCAAAGTAAGCCTGGACAAAGTGGTTAAAACCATGTGGGATACGGCTTTGGATATGAGCAGCAAATACAAGGAGACCGCTGACGGGGGACTGGCGATCCATATTCCGATCAGTCTCCCAGAGTGTTGATTATATATAAACGAAAATCCTGTCTTAAACCCTGTTTAAATGACTATTTAAAAGCACTACCCCATAGGATATTAAATTTTTATAGCAAAAAATTTAAATAGTCATTAAAAAACACCTAAATTGTTGGAGTAGCAATTACGCTCGTGATTACACGGCGAAGTGATGTTTAACCAATGCGGCTGATGGGAATTTTTACCAAATACGGACTCAATAGTGCATACCGGAATTATGCTGGTGCCCTTACCTGGTTGTTCGTCATCGCTTGTTCTACCCAATCTCCTCCCGATCAAAAAGAACACGCTGCACAAGTACAAAGAATTGTGACCATTGCCGACAGTCTCCGTGGTAATGGTCCTGCATGGATTGATCATTTTATCGACTCTGCTTTTCGCAGCATTCCCCATATCAGCACATTCGATATTGCAAAGAAATACCATTTCCTCGCCAATTATTATTACGATCAGCAAAGAGATGCTGCGAAATCCGGAGCTTATGCAGACAGTATGTTGCTTGCGATCACCGACAGCACGCAGCTACCGGAACACATAAAACTCTATGCCAGCGCCCTTTTGATCAAAGGCGATGCAGCAAAATCGGAAAGCAGGTACAATGATGCCATTTCATATTTCTACCGTGGAAGGTTGTTCATGCGAATGACGAAAGACACCTGCAGCTTTTACGAATATGACTCAAGACTGTCTACGCTCTATTATGATCTCGGCAGGTATAAAGAGGCCGTCCGGTATTACAAAAAAACGCTCGACGTATCGCTTCACTGCCCTGAAAACCTCTTTGCCAGGTTCGCGCAAGTGCAGGCGCAACTGGATAATATTGCGCTCTGTTATTCAAATATGAAGCAGTACGACAGCGCCTTGTACTATTACGACAGCGCCCTGCATTATATAGACAAGTACAAACAACAATACCTGAACAGTGCCGACCGAACTTCCCGTCAGGCTTTCATTGAAACGGCCATTGGTGTGATCATCAGTAACAAAGGACAAACCTTGCTGGAAACAGGAGACAGCAGCACTACAGAGCAAGTGTTCCGTGAATCCATCCGCATCAATGCACAGCAGGGACATGATCTGGCAGACGCACAAAACACCATGAGCAGTCTCGCATCTTTGCTGTTGGGGCAACACCGTTACAAAGAAGCCGGAGAACAATTGCAGCAATTGAGGCAATCCCTGGATCAGTCTCCCAGCACGGCTGCTGAATACGATTACCGGAAAGTAAAATGGAAGTATTATGAAGCGCTAGGTCAACCCGAATTGGCTTATGCAACACTGAAGAGCTTCTTACGATTAAAAGATTCTCTTAATAAAGCATCTGAACCATTGCATTCCATCAATATACAGGATGAATTCACCAATATATCTCAACATTATGAACTGGCATTACTAAAAAAGCAGAGCGGATTAAAAACGGTTTACCTGTCCATTGCATTTGTTGTATTTGTGATGACATTACTGATCATCCTGTTGATATTAAAAAATGTGAGAAAATCCAGGCAGTATGTTCAGGAACTGGGCAAACTGAATGCTTTCGTTACCGAACAAAACAATCACCTGAAGAAAAGTTTATCGGCTTTGAAACAAAGCCAGCAGGAAAACTCCCGTATGATGCGGGTCGTAGCCCATGACCTGCGCAATCCTGTTGGAGGAATGGTGGCCATGACTGAATACCTCGAAGAGCAGCATCCGCTCATCAATAAAGACAGTAAAGAGCCGTTGCAACTCATGGAAGCAGCAGGCGGCCGGGCTTTGAACCTGATCAACGAGTTACTGCACCTGAATATTCCGGCCGATACCCTCAAAGAACCGGTAGAGCTGGATACAACGCTGAAATACTGTGTGGATATACTTCGCCCAAAAAGCAAAGAAAAAGAACTACAACTCGAGTTACACCTTATACCTGTAACGGTAATGGCCAACAGGGAAAAACTATGGCGTGTTTTCAGCAACCTGATTACCAATGCCATCAAATTCAGTCCGTCTGGCAGCACGATTACCATCTCCATGCAAAAAGAAGGTGCAGCCGTTCTTGTATCGGTAAAAGACCAGGGGATAGGTATTCCGGAATCATTCAGGGATAAAATATTCAGTTTTTCACCCGAGGTCAAGCGAACCGGCAGTTCAGGCGAAGTTTCCTTTGGCCTCGGGTTGTCCATTACCAAACAGATTGTAGAGGCACATAAGGGAGATATATGGTACGAAAGCGAAGAAGGGGTGGGTACCGTTTTTTATGTACGTTTAAAGGTTACGGAAGAAAATGCGCAAGTATAGTATCATACTAGGTTGGCTGTTTTCCCTGGCTTGTTCTTCTCCATACCGGCCTGACGGAGAAAAGAACGCTGCAAGGGTGCAGCAGATACTTGCTACTGCTGATACTTATACAGGAGCAATGGTTGACCGGATACCTCATTTTATCGACTCTGCATTCCGGCAAATCCATCATCCCAGCCGGTTCGACATGGCCAGGAAATACGATTACCTGGCTTCCTGTTATTTTACTCATCAAAAAAACCACAAAAAAGCATGGGCCTATTCAGACAGTGTATTGAGCGTACTACCAGATAGCACCCGCTTTCCGGCGTACATAAAAATATATGCCAGGGCTGTATTGACCCAGGGCGACGTGTTGATATCGGAAGGTAAATTCAACGACGCCATTTTATACTATTACCGGGGAAGGCAGTTTATGTTGAAAACAAAAGATACCTGCAACTTCGGCGAATACAGTAATCGCATCGCCATGCTCTACTACACCCAGGGCAGGTACAGAGATGCCATTCCATATTTTAAAGAAACATTCAGCGTAAAGTCCCGGTGCCCTGAATATCTTTGGCTACGGTTTACCGAGCAACAGGGACAATTGAACAATATCGCATGGTGTTATAGCAATCTGGGGCAATTGGACAGCGCTGTTTATTATTGCGACAGCGCCTTGCGTTATATTGACCGGGCAGTCCGTCAACACAGGAATGATCCTGTTTATACAAAGCAGCACGCTTATATTCAAACGGCTATAGCCGTTATCAATGGCACCAAAGGTGAAGCATTACGATTAAAAGGGGATGGAAAAGCCGCAGAACAGCTGTTCCGGGAAACCATTCGTGTAACCGGTCAAAAAAACTACGATCCTAGCTTTGCGCAACGAACCATGCTTAGGTTGATATTACTGCTATTGGAACAACACCGTTTTCCTGAAGCCAGGGAGCAGTTAATGCAACTAAGACAGTCCCTGGATAAACTTCCCAATATTCATCATGAACTGTTATGGAGAGAAAGGCAATGGTTTTATTATGATGGGTTGAAAGAGACACTACCTGCATTTACGGCGTTGAAAAATTACCTGCGGCTAAAAGATTCCCTGGCAAAAGCAACCAGTCCCCTGCGAGTCATTGATATACAAAATCAATTCAACAATATATCCCGTCGTTACGAATTAACCCTGCTGAAGAAGTATGATGAATTGAAAACAGTTTACCTGATCATTGCAATTATTGTGTTTGCAATGGCACTGATTATTCTTCTCTTAGTGCTGATCAACAACAGGAGGTCCAAACGGCAAATTGCTGAACTGAACAAACTGAACATATTTATTACCGAGCAGAATGATCATATGAAAGAAAGTCTCTCGGAACTGGAACAAAGTCAGCAGGAAAACACCCGCATGATGAAGATCATGGCCCATGACCTGCGCAATCCTGTAAGCAGCATGGTAGAAATAACGGCATACCTGAACAGTCATAAAGACCTGACGCCAGAAAATGCCAGGAAACAATTAACGCTGATGAAAGAAGCCGGCTGGAAGGCCTTAAAACTAATGGATGAGCTATTGCGTCCGGATATTAGCAATGTGGGAAAACAGTAGCAACGGATACAGTACTTAATTTAGTTTAAAGTTATTTCCTCAATCGCCAGATCACTATAATCCCTGATCTCATTATACAGTGTACCGCGTTCTACCGGCTGGCGTTTTACTTGTTTGATCAGCGTTACCAGCTCTGCAGTGTTCATGGAAGGCGTTTGTTCTTCACTTCCTGCCATGGAATATATTTTAGTAGAGTCGTCGATGGTGCCGTCGATATCGTTTACGCCGAATGATAATGCCAACTGTGCGTTTTTTCTCCCCAGCATGGGCCAGTAAGCTTTGATGTGCGGGAAATTATCCATGTACAGGCGGGCCATGGCGTACATGCGCATGTCTTCCACTACTGTTGATTCGGGAACATGGCTCATGTCGTTGTCTTTGTTCCTGAACTTCAACGGGATAAAAGTATTGAAGCCGCCGGTCTGATCCTGTAACTGGCGCAGGCGCTCCATGTGATCGATGCGGTGTTCGAATTTTTCAATGTGTCCGTAAAGCATGGTGGCGTTACTGTGCATACCCAGTTCATGTGCCGCACGGTGAATATGCAACCAGCCTTCGGCATCCACTTTATCATCGCATATCTGTTTTCGGATATCGGGATGGAATATTTCTGCGCCGCCACCGGGTAAAGAATCCAATCCGGCTTCGTGCGCCATCTTCATACCTTCTTCAACCGACACTTTGGCTTTGCGGAACATATAATCGAGTTCAACAGGGGTGAAAGCTTTGATATGCAGATCGGGACGATGTGCTTTGATGGTTTGGAGAAGCTCGATAAAGAACGCCAGATTCATCTTAGGATGAACACCGCCTACAATATGCACTTCGGTTACCGGCTTTCCATCGTAACTTTTAACGATGTGCATCATTTGCTCGATGCTCAGTTCCCATCCTTCTTCACGGTTGGCATAGAGGCGTGAGTAAGCGCAAAAGGCACAGGAGAATACACATACATTGGTAGGCTCTATATGGAAGTTCCTGTTGAAATAGGTTTTGTTTCCGTGCTTTTGTTCGCGTACCCAATTGGCCAGTGTACCAAGAAAGGCCAATGAGCCTTTCTCAAACAGTGTTACGCCATCCTGGAAATTGATGCGCTCTTTGCGTAATATCTTTTCACCTATTTTTTTCAGTTCGTTCGTATCATCGAGGGAAGCAACCAGTGTAAAGGGATCTGACGCAGTCGGGATCATGTTCACAGATTTTGATGTTCAGACAGCAAATTTACACCGATTTGGCGGATAAATAATGTTTAAGCGCCGATCTTAAAGAAATCGTAAAAGTAGTCCGAAGGCTGCAGGCCCAGCCATTCAGCCCGATTCAATGCAAGATCCTGGTAAGTGAATTGGCTGATTTGTTCCTTATCATACGGAAGAAGCGTTGTTGCCGGTTGTTTAACAATGATGCCCAAACCTTGATCGGCATCCAGTACAAAGCAGGTCAGGTCTTTTCGCTGACTGCGGAAATAAAGGATCGCTTTCCATACATCTCCATTCCAGGTTCCCGGGTAGTTCCATTCCTTAAAAGAACAAGCGGCTTCCGCGCTTAAAGGATTGCAATCATGCAGAACAATTACCGCATTAGGAGCAGCATGATTCAAAGTATGCTCTACATCTCTGATCACATAATCGCATTCGTGCATTCCATCAATAAGCGCCAGTTCTATTTTCTTGTTCTGGAACAACCTCGGACCATCTTGCGCAAAAAAATCGTCGCTTGTTTTTTCAAAATACTGGTTATAACGATTATACGGATTCAGCAGGAGTTTTATGGCTTTACGGCCATTCCCGAATACAAAATCGGGATCAACTGCAATCTTGAAATTGCTTTTGATACGAAAAAAGATATGTCCGTTAAAGACCCCGATTTCCAGGTAATTCTTTAGATGACGGTGTTGCATTAGAGATTTTAAAACGAATAGACGGTCCATATTTTTCATAGATGATTTTTATAACAAGTATTTAGTGATGTTTGCTTGTCTCCATATCCGGGTTGTGTTTGTACCGGAATACCAACGGGAAGAAAATACCAAGCACCAATGCATATCCTGCAAAACTTAACCAGATATTGTGCCAGTCTTTCACACCATTAACAGTAAAATAATCCACTACCCATCCGCTGATGGTACCTCCGAGGAAAGCGCCGATGCCATTGGTCATGAGCATGAACAACCCTTGTGCACTGGCCCTGATGCGTATATCGGCTTCCTTTTCCACGAATAAAGAACCGGAGATATTGAAGAAGTCGAATGCCATTCCATAAATGATCATGGACAGGATCAACAGGTAGAGCCCTGGCCCGGGATCGCCTATGGCAAATAATCCGAAACGGAATATCCAGGCAAAAATGCTGAGGAGCATGACCTGTTTGATACCAAATTTTCTAAGGAAGAAAGGAATGGTGAGGATAAAAAGTGTTTCAGATATCTGCGAAATGGATAAGAGCAGGTTCGGATGTTTTACGCCGAATGAATCGGCAAAACCGGTTTTGAAATCATCGAGAAAAGCGCCGCCGAATGCATTAGTGATCTGTAAGGCCGCGCCCAATAACATGGCAAAGATGAAAAAGATCAGCATTTTTTTTCTTCGGAATAAAACGAATGCATCTAACCCTAAGGCTTCTGACAGTGTCTTCTTCGCGTTGAATTTAACAGGCGGGCATTTTTCAATAGTGAAGGTATATAGTCCCAACAATAAGCCGGCTCCAGCACTTAGATAAAGTTGAAATGGACTTTTAGTCCAGCCGCACAAATCAACTATCCACATAGCGCAAACAAACCCCACCGTTCCCCACACACGAATAGGAGGGAAATCTTTTACAATGTGGAATCCTCTTCTTTCCAGTATAATATAGGATACAGTATTATTCAGCGCGATTGTTGGCATGAAAGCCATTGAATTGAGGAGCATGATGAGATAGAAAGTCCTGTAATCGCTTACTGTAGAAGCCCAGAGTAATAAGCAGGCCCCCACAATATGGCAAATACCCAATACACGTTCGGCATTCACCCACCTGTCTGCCACAATACCCAATAAAGCCGGCATGAACAGGGAAGCTATGCCCATGGTAGCGTAAACAGCCCCTACTTCTCCACCGGAAAAATGGAGTGTTACAATCATATAAGCACCGAGGGAGATAAGCCAGGAACCCCAAACAAAGAATTCCAAAAAATTCATGATGATCAGGCGCAACTTGATATTCATCATGCAATTAGTTTTCGTTAGTTAATAAAAAATAAAACGGGGAAAGATAACGAATAATATTAAATAAAAAGTTGCTAATTGTGAGTTGTTAGTTGATAGAATATCTTTATTTCTATCTTACAACTAACAACTAGCAACTAGCAACTCAATAAGATACGCAGTCTACTATACTATATATGCGCCTGGATCTTTTTATCGAGTACAGATTTGGGTACTGCGCCAATTTGTTTGTCTACGATCTGTCCGCCTTTGATGAACAGGATAGCAGGAATGGAAGTGATGCCATAATTCACGCTCAGATTGGGGTTATGATCTACATTCACTTTGCCCACATTGATCTTGCCTGCATAGTCTTTCGACAACTCTTCAATAACGGGTCCGATGGCACGGCAAGGTCCGCACCATTCTGCCCAAAAATCTACTACTGTAAGTTTATCGCTGTCCAGTACGGTTGACTGGAAGTTAGCGTCTGTTAATTCTAATGCCATATACACTGTTTGTTTTTTTAGGTGTTCTTACCTTATTAGGATGTCAAATTTAGCTCCAAATGGCCGTTTATGCAGTTTTGACTTTTCCACGGGTGTGATTAATGACGTTGCAACAGCAAAACTGACAGGGCGTCGGGACTGGTACATTACCCTGCCAGCCCTACATTCACCTCTAAATCCTGGTTATTGAGCAGGAATTCAGCCATTTCCTCGTTCATCCTGAAGCCTTTATCGAAAGAGATCAGGCTCACTTTCAGGTTTTCCCTGGGTTCATAAATATTGAACCGGAGGGCAGTTTTGCCGGGGAAATTGCGAACGTTCTGGTCTACAAACCTAACAAAATCGGGCGATATAGCTGCCGCGTGGGCATTGATCTCCAGGCTCCGGGTCATCGTTTCTTTTACCGTTTCCAGTAACGACATCACGGTGATCTTGAATTCAAACTCGTTTGCTCTTCCGAACCGGGGCCTGAAGAAACCGGTCAACAGCAGGTTCTGTCCTTTTTCCAGGTAGTTCTGGAATTTGATATAGTCTTCGCTCCACAAAATGAAATCTGTTTTACCACTGAAATCTTCTATCACGAATGAGCCGAAATTCTTACCGGTTTTAGTAACACGATGCTGCACGTCGATCACCAATCCTGCTACGCGCAAACTCTTACCGGGGTTGGCTTGTAGCTGCAAGGTATCCTTGATCTCATTAAAATCACTGATCTGGGTAATGCCGTAATATTTCAATTCAAATTTGAAATGATCGAGCGGGTGTCCGCTCATGAACATGCCCGTTACTTCTTTTTCATGATCCAGTAATTCGGTCAGGGTCCAGGGTTCGGATGGAAGTATCTTGGGTTTCGCTACTTCCATCGATTCGGCCAGTTCGCCGAAGAGGGTATTGGAGGAGCTGGCCTGGCTTTGTGAAGCCTGTCCGTACATGATCAGCCTTTCCAATCCCGAGAGCCGGTCTCCATCAGGTATTTTGAAATACTGCGCCCTGTGCAATTCCGGAAAACAATCGAAAGCGCCTGAATAAGCCAGGCTTTCCAATGATTTTTTATTGACTGTTCTTTGCAGTATCCGCTTCACAAATTCATAGATATCGGAATACACCCCATTTTTGCTCCGTTCGGCAATGATGGTCTCTACTGCAGCTTCGCCAACACCTTTGAGACCTCCCAGTCCAAAGCGGATCTCCCCGCGTTTGTTCACGGCAAAGCCTTTAAGTGATTCATTAATATCGGGCCCCAATACCTTGATACCCATTCGCTTGCATTCCTCCATAAAGAAGGTGATCTTCTCAATACTGCCTGCATGGTTGAGTACGGCAGCCATGTATTCGCCGGGATAGTGGGCTTTGAGGTAAGCGGTCTGGTAAGCTACAAAAGCATAGCAGGTAGAATGCGATTTGTTGAACGCATATTGTGCAAATGCTTCCCAGTCGGTCCATATTTTTTCCAGTTTATCGGCGGGATGTCCTTTGGCGGTGGCACCGGTAATGAACTGGGTTTTCATTTTATCCAGTACTGCTTTCTGCTTTTTACCCATCGCTTTCCGCAACACGTCGGCATCTCCTTTGGTGAAACCTGCCAGGCTCTGGCTCAGCAGCATCACCTGCTCCTGGTAAACGGTGATACCATAGGTTTCAGCGAGATACTCCTTCATATCATCCAGGTCGTACGTGATGGCTTCCCTGCCATGTTTACGATCGATGAAGTTGGGGATATAAGCGATGGGACCCGGACGGTACAAGGCGTTCATGGCAATGAGGTCATCGAACTTATCGGGCTTGAGTTCGCGCAGGTATTTTTGCATACCTACACTTTCAAACTGAAAAGTGGCATTGGTTTCTCCGCGTTGGTACAACAGAAAAGTCTTTTCATCATCCAACGGAAGTTCATCCAGGTCTATAGAAATATTGTGGTTCTCTTTGATGAGTTCCAGCGCTGTTTTCAAAATCGAAAGCGTTCTCAATCCGAGGAAGTCCATCTTGATTACACCTGCATCTTCAATGATGCTGCCTTCGATCTGTGTTACCCACAAACTGGAATCTTTGGCAGTAGCCACAGGAAGCAGTTCCGTAAGGTCTTTGGGTGCGATGATGATGCCTGCAGCGTGGATACCCGTATTGCGCACCGATCCCTCCAATCGCTCGGCTTCTTTCAACACTTGTGCCCTGATATCGGTGCCGTTGTATATCTCCCGCAGTTTCTTAACATTCTCAATATCTTCCTGCTGGTAGGCTTCTTTTTCTTCGAGTGATTTGGGGCCTTCTTTCGCAGTGATGGGCGCTTTCAATACACGCCCCAGTTCCGTACCCGGTTTATCGGGCACCAGCTTGGCCAGCATATTACTTTCAGCGAGCGGAAGATCCAATACCCGCGCCACATCTTTGATGCTCATCTTGGCGGCCATGGTACCATACGTGATGATCTGCGCTACCTGCTCTTTACCGTATTTGCCTACTACATAATCGATCACTTTCTGTCTTCCTTCATCATCAAAATCCGTATCGATATCGGGCATGCTCTTACGGTCCGGGTTGAGGAAACGCTCGAACAGCAGGTTGTATTTAATAGGATCAATATTGGTGATGCCGATACAATAAGCCACCACACTTCCCGCAGCAGAGCCACGTCCCGGGCCTACGAATACGCCGAGTTCACGACCTGCTTTGATGAAATCACTCACGATCAAAAAGTAACCGGCAAAACCCATGGTCTTGATGGTAAACAATTCAAAGTCTATGCGCTCCTGCGTACTGGGAGAGATGTCTGTATACCGTTTTTTAGCGCCCTCCATGGTAATATGCCGCAGGTATTCCCATTGGTTCAGGTTCGCATCGTTGTGTATCTGGAATTCAGGTGGGATAGGGAAGGCCGGCAACAGGATGTCTTTCTTCAGGTTCAGTATTTCCACCTTGTCAACAATCGCATTGGTATTGTCTAGCGATTCGGGAATATCGCTGAACAACTGCTGCATTTCGGCCGTGGTCTTGAAATAAAACTGGTTGTTGGGAAATTTGAAACGGCGGTTGCGTATCTGCACATCATCATTCACAAAATCATCAAAGCCTGGTGTACTTTGCTTTTCGCCTGTGTTGATGCAGAGCAGGATATCATGTGCATTGGCATCGTCCTGGTCAACATAGTGACTGTCGTTCGTGGCAATCACCGGCACTTTGTATTTCTTTGAGAACTTGAGCAGGGTTTGGTTGATGAGCTCCTGTTCTTTGATGTTGTGTCTTTGCAGTTCTATGTAATAATCCTCTCCGAACATATCCAGCCACCATTTGAATTCCTGTTCTGCTTTTTCTTCACCATCGTGCAGGATGGTTTGCGGAACATAAGCGCCGATACAACAAGTGGTAGCGATCAGTCCTTCGTGGTATTGTTCAATCAGCTCTTTATCGATACGCGGGTACTTGCTGTACATTCCCTCAATAAAACCCAAAGAAGTGAGCTTTACCAGGTTGGCGTAACCCGTTGCATTTTTAGCTAACAGCACCTGGTGGTAACGCTCATCTTTCACGTCTTTGGTGAACACTTTTGCATGTCTGTCACGCACCACATAGAACTCACAACCAACGATGGGTTTTACCACGGGCTCTACAATGTCTTTTCCGTTGGCATCTTTTCCCACCACTTTGGTGTTCTTCCAGGCCTGGCTTACAAAGTCAAAAACACCGAACATATTACCATGATCCGTAATGGCAAGCGCAGGCATCTGATCATTGGCAGCTTTTTTGTAGAGACTGCCAATAGCCGCCGCGCCATCGAGCAAAGAATATTGAGTATGAACATGTAAATGAGAGAATGCAGCCATACATACAAAGGTCGTAAAAACAGGCCGTACTGCCCGGGTTCCAGTTATCCACAGGGGTGCAGGGATGGGATAGCATGTTAAAAAGTTATGCGCATTGGAGCCGGCATCGGTTTCAGGGTATTATATTGCAAATCACCTACTATGAAATTACCATATATAACCATATCATGCCTGCTTGTTTTTGTCTTCAGCAGTTGTAAATCCCTCAGCAAGCTGGGGGCTAAAGACGACTCTGTGGCCAAAACCAGCAATGCTGCCAGGAGAACGGGCAATCCTCAATTCATTGACCAGATAGAGGTAACGCCTGGCGCAGTGGTTACTTCCCGCCATAAAACCAGTACTACCACTTCCAAACGCAGCAATACTACCGGCGCCGAACGCATGCCGGGCTATGGTTTGTCTTCTGTTGAAATTGAAAAAGCCAACTATCTGCAGTTAAAATATGCAGTGCTGATGGATGCAACAGTGGAACAACTGACCAATATCCCGCTATTGGAGTCGATTGACAAATGGTGGGGTACGAAATACTGCCTCGGCGGGGCTACTGATAACTGCATCGACTGTTCTGCCTTTACACAGATCATCATGCGGGATGTGTACAAGCACAATCTTCCCCGCACCGCGCAGGAACAATACGATGCCTGCGAAAAAGTACAACTAGAAGACCTGAAAGAAGGCGACCTGGTGTTCTTTCAGACGAGCGGACGCAGCATTTCACATGTAGGTGTGTATCTCCTCAATAACAAGTTTGTTCATGCAGCCACCAGTGGTGGCGTTATGATCAGCGACCTGAACGATAAATACTGGCAGCCGAGGTACAGGGGCGCCGGCAGGTTAACCGACAACTGATTCAATTATTCGTTGCTTTTTGCACTTTAACGTAGAACAGTTTTTCTATGTTTTCCGGTTTCCAGTTGGCAGCATTTTCATTGCTTAACTGCAAACTGGTCCAGCTACCTGTTACTGGTTTAACCAGTTGTGCCTGGTTGCCGGCGCCAGCCCATAGAGGAAGATTGAATCCGTCTACACAATTACTCCAACGGAACGACACCTGTGCACCGTCTAACTTGTATTCCAACACAGGTACCTGTGTGGTGTGCAGATACTGGTTGAATATTTTATCCAGTCCAAAGCCGGTAAAGCTTTCCATCGCTTCGCGGATATCATCTGCCGTTACTGTTTGATGATAAAATTTCTTGCCAAGGAAACGCAGCATGTTCCTGAATTTTTCATCATCGTGCATGGCGTTACGGATGCTGTGGATCATGTTAGCCGCTTTGGGATACATATCGCCACTGCCCTCTTTGTTAACACCATAAGGACCTGTTATGGGTACATCATTGCGTATAACGCGGCGTATGCCGTAATTGTATTCATTGGCTGCCTGCAAGCCGTATTCACATTCGGTAAAAAGCGTTTCTGAATAATTGGTAAAGCCCTCATGTATCCACATGTCGGCAATATCCTTGCTGGTGATGTTGTTGCCAAACCATTCATGCCCGCTTTCGTGTACAATGATGAAATCCCATTTGAGTCCCCAGCCTGTACCGGAAAGGTCTCTTCCCAGGTAACCGTTCTTAAACTGGTTGCCATAAGCTACCGCGCTCTGGTGTTCCATGCCCAGGTGTGGCGATTGCACCAATTTGTAACTGTCTTCATAAAAAGGATAGGGCCCCATCCAGTGTTCAAAACAACGCAACATTTTCGGCGCTTGTTTGAATTGTTCTTTCGCTTTTTCCAACTCGTAATCCAGCACCCAGTAATCGCAATCGAGCGGTCCTTTTTCGCCGTTGAATGTTTCATGCCAGGTCACATATTTACCTATATAAGGGATGATATCGTAATTGTTGATGGGGTTTTTGACATCCCATTTATAGGTAACCAGGCCTTTGCTGTGGCTGATCTTACTGATCAATCTTCCGTTTCCTACCGCTACCAGTGTATCGGGAACAGTTATATTGAGCGTAGCCCCCTGATCGGGTTCGTCGCTCTGGTGGTCTTTGCAGGGATACCATACGCTGGCGCCGAGCCCCTGGCAGGCCACACTCATCCAGGGTCTGCCCAGTTTATCGGTCTGGAATATCCATCCACCATCCCATGGTGGCCGTTTGGCAATGCGGGGGTTGCCGTGGAAAACAAGCGTGAGTGTTTGAACACTGCCTGTTTTCAATTCTTTCGGGAAACTCACATAATACACGTTACCATCGCGACGAAGCGGCAAGTCTTTGTACGCGGTGGTATACGCTTTTGATAGTTGCATAGGCTCCTGCAGGTCTATCTGCATGGTCTTACCGGGTGCCAGCACTTTGAAACGGATCTCTGTTTTACCTTCTATGTATTTAGATAGGAAGTCGGGTGTCACACCAATGGTATAATGCAATACATCCCACCAGGCCCTTTCAGGTGTGATGCTGCCGCGAAGCGTATCGGCCCGGGTAAAGACTTCTTTGGAGGATAGTGGTGTTTGTGCCTGCATTGAAATGACGGTGAACAAACCAATCATGAACAGGAACTTGTATTTTGCATTATTCATTCGCTAAAAGTACGGTATTCAGAAAAAATGAGAAACTGTCTGGCCCTTTGTTTATTACTGGCTTCCTGTATGCATCACCGGCAGGCAGCCAAGCAGGTATTTTATTACAACGAGTCTACCGGTATTGCCACACTGGATCCGGCTTTTGCCAAAAACCAGGCCATCATGTGGCCTGTGCACCAGCTCTACAACACACTGGTGGAAATAGACAGCGGACTGAATATCATCCCTTCTGTTGCGAAGCGTTGGGATATCAGTGCCGACCGCCGCACCTATACTTTCCATTTGCGCAACGATGTTTTCTTTCACGATAATGCAGTATTCCCCGGCGGTAAAGGCAGAAGGGTAGTGGCAGCGGATGTGGCATACAGTTTCAACAGGATCATCGACCACCAGACTGCCAGCAGCGGGGCCTGGATATTCAATGGCCGTATAGAAGCGGACAATGGTTTTGTTGCGGTGAATGATTCTACTTTTCAGTTAACGTTGGTACGGCCTTTCCATCCCATCATGGGTATTCTAAGCATGCAGTATTGCAGCATCGTTCCGAAGGAAGTGGTGGAAAAATATGGAAAAGATTTTGGCAGACATCCATGCGGCAGCGGCCCCTTCGTGTTCAAATCATGGGATGAAGGAGAAGCGTTGGTATTATTAAAGAATGCGCACTATTGGGAAAAAGACAATACCGGTCATGCATTGCCTTATCTCGATGCTGTCAAGATCAGTTTCTTCGATAACAAAGCCACGGAGTTCCTGCAGTTCAGGCAGGGCGGACTGAGTTTTATCAATGATATCGATCCATCATTCAAAGACGAGATACTGACCAAGAAAGGAGCGCTGCGTTCGCAGTGGGCATCAAAGATCCAATTGAAAAAACATGCTTATCTCAATACAGAATATTTTGGCATTTTATCGGATGAACAAAACCCGCTGGTGCAAGAATCGCCCACAAAAATGAAAGCCATAAGGCAGGCCATGAATTATGCGCTCGACCGGCAGAAGCTAATGATGTACATGCGTAATTCCATCGGCATACCTGCAGAAGCAGGTTTTGTGCCGGGCGGGTTACCATCGCACAATACCGAATTGGTAAAGGGCTATCCTTATGATCCTGTAGCAGCCAAAAAATTATTGAATGAAGCCGGTTATCCCGGTGGCAAGGGTTTACCGGTGATGAAGCTGCTTACTATTCCCATCTATGCAGATATTGCCAGTTTTGCTGCGCGGCAATGGGAAGAAGTAGGTATTCGCGTACAGGTAGAAGTGATACAAAAAAGTTTGCTGCTTGAACAGACCGCCAAATCACAAGCGCTGCTGTTTCGCGGAAGCTGGATCGCCGACTATCCCGATGCGGAGAATTATATGGCGATGTTCTACAGCAAAAATCCTGCGCCACCCAATTATACGCGTTACCAGAATCCTGCTTTCGATGCCTTGTATGAAAAGGCTCTGCTCGAAACCAATGATTCGTTGCGCTATGTTTTATACCGGCAAATGGACCAGCTGGTGATCAACGATGCGCCCGTGATCCCCATCTGGTACGATATGGCCATTCATCTGGTACAAAACAACGTGAACGGTTTTGAACCCAATGCGCTGAACTTGCTGGAACTGCGCAGAACGGTGATCAGAGAATGAGTTACACTTAAAACTCTATGTGAGCACGTACACCGAATACATGCACAGGTCCCCTGTCTTTGTTATAACCCGGGTTGTTCACAAACTGGTAATTCACACTCAACCAGAATTGTTTTGACAGGCGTGCATTGTAAAATGTTTCTACAATGGCTTCCTTTCCGTAATTCAGGTTACCGTCACCAATGATGAAACCATAGCCGCCTGCTTTGAGAAAAGCGCGGTGCTCGTCTGATATACCGCTGACAACTGCTGCGAGTCCGAATACGTCTTCAGGTCTTTTCCACCTGTTTCCTTTAAGGGATAAGCCCAGGCAAAAAGTACGGTCGATTTCAGTGAAAGCCCATGTGGCATATTTACCATCATTCCAGCCGATCCGCGAAAAAATACCCAGGTCTTTGGTAATTTCCTGGTCGGCACTTGCGCCCCAACCGAATTTTTTTCCTCCATAAGAAGTGTTTTCACTATCGCCTGAAATAACTGATAACAGGAAGGCATCGCTGTTGGCAACCGCTTTCAAACCGCTTTGATAGGAAGGGGCTTTTGAATGTGTATTGCTGAGGATCAGGCGTGCACTACCCGGATGCTTACGAACTGTCCATTTACGCTCATATTCAAAAGTCTCGGAATGCGCCCTGCTCATATCATACTCCATTTTGGAAGCATTGGCAATCTTGGGAACGGCAACAGTGGATAACCTGACAGCCCATCGGGGTTTGATCAACTCCACTACCACGCCCATGGTATAACCCCTCGTATTGGCAGGATAATCCCAGGCGCCATTTGCCCAGATGGCCCAGTTAGAGAATTGAGAACGGGGGTCTTTGCTGTAAGCATTGTCATCATAAAAATCACTGATCGCATATTTCCCTGCTGTAATGGTAATGCGGCTGTCCGGAATTTTATCGGCTACCTGGTTTACATCATCTGCCACATCAACATATTTTGCATCGGCCAGGGGAAAGCGTTGTTGCAGATAAGCCCTGGCAATAAAAACTTGTGGTTTAACAGCTCCCACACGGTAGGTTTCGCCATTCAACGCGCCTGCTACCCCCTGGGCAAAACTGAGTCCGTTACCGCCTGATATTTCCGGGTTGAAATAGAGTGCAGCACCTTTCCACAATTTTCTTCCCAGGAACAGGGTAGTGGTGAGGCTGGTAGCAATGGGTTCAACAGTATCTGCCAGGCTTTTATCTCCGCTGTATGCAGCATGGAATCCCGCATGTTTTTGTGCAATCACAGTCAACTGAAAGTGGCTGCTCCATTTGCTTTTTTTACTGGTATCTGTATTTTCCTGTGCTTTTACATGTGTTACCAAACTTGTTATCATAGCGAACAATACAATCAATTTTTTCATGCCAGTCGTTTTTTTCTGTTCAATAGTTTAGGTTGATTCGTCGTGCATCCTTTCATTACAACCATTGGTGGAATTTCCGTATGTACCAGTTTTTAACCGCTTGCGTGAGCAAACAATAACTGGTGAGGATCAATACCAGCCATGGGAAATAGGCAAATGGAACAGGTTGCAGCCTCAGTGCTGCTGCAAATGGAGTGAACGGAAGTACAATGCCAATGAGCATGATAATAGAAGTCAATGCCACCACCGGTGCAGCCGCCCAGCTTTGTATGAAAGGAATTTTACGGGTTCTGATCATGTGCACGATCAATGTTTGGGAAAGCAGTCCTTCTATGAACCATCCGCTCTGGAACAACGATTGGTGTTCCGGCAAATTGGCTTTAAAAAAGAAAAACATGAGTGCGAAAGTAGTGTAATCGAATATGGAACTGATGGGTCCGATGAAAACCATGAACCGGGATATACCTGAAGCATCCCATTTTTTGGGCTTTTGCAGGAACTCTTCATCCATCTTGTCCCAGGGGATGGATACCTGCGAAATATCATATAAGAGATTCTGTACCAGCAATTGTACCGGCAGCATGGGCAGGAAGGGGAGGAAAGCACTGGCTCCCAACATGCTGAACATGTTACCGAAATTACTGCTCGCAGTCATCTTGATGTACTTGATGATGTTTCCGAAAGTTCGCCGGCCGTAGATCACCCCTTTCCTTAATACCATCAGGTCTTTTTCCAGTAAAATGATGTCCGCACTTTCTTTGGCAATGTCCACCGCTGTATCTACGCTGATGCCTACATCTGCGTCTCTTAAAGCTGCCGCATCATTGATGCCATCGCCCATGAAACCAACTGTATGGCCTTTTGCCTGTAATACTTTTACCACCCTGGACTTTTGCATGGGGCTCAGTTTGGCCAGTATGGCTATATCATCTATCTGGTTCTGCAATGCTTCGTCGGTCATTTTTTCCAGGTCGCTGCCCAGCATGATCCTATCGAAAGAAATACCTACATCGCGACATATCTTCTTGGTCACCACTTCGTTGTCTCCGGTAAGTACTTTTACACTTACACCCAGTTTCTGCAAGGCTTCGATAGATGTTTTGGCAGATGGTTTGGCCGGATCGAGGAAGCCGATGAAGCCGGTCAGGATCATGTCTTTCTCGTCTTCCACAGAATAGGTGAGCGCCCTGTCATCGAATTCGCGGATGGCTACCAGTAACACACGCAGTCCTTCTTCGTTCAGCCTTTTGGATGTACTCAATACAATGGAGCGCATCTCTGCATCCATAGGGATCACCCTGTCTGATTCTATATGCAACTGCCTGTTTTCACCCGGATCAAAAGCCCTGTTGCACAGGTCCAGCATTTCTTCCACAGCCCCCTTGCAAATGAGCAGGTGTTTGCCATTGCGCTGTTTCAACACAACCGACATGCGCCGGCGCTGGAAATCGAAAGGTATTTCATCTACTTTCAGGAAGTGGTCTTCCACTTTTAAATAATCGTGAAGTTCTACGTGCTCCAGCACAGCCAGATCCAGCAGGTTTTTCAAACCTGTTTGGTGATAACTGTTCAGGTAGGCCCATTTCAATACTTCTTCATCTTCTTCTCCAAACATGTTCAGGTGGCGTTCCAGTACGATCTTATCCAGGGTAAGCGTGCCTGTTTTATCGGTGCAGAATACATCCATGGCGCCTATGTTCTGGATGGCATTCAGGCGTTTAACGATCACTTTGCGTTTGCTCATATTCACGGCGCCTTTGGCCAGATTGGCTGTTACAATCATGGGCAGCATTTCAGGTGTTAACCCAACGGCCACAGCAATGGCAAACAGGAGCGCTTCCATCCAGTTGCCTTTCATCAATCCGTTGATTACGAGGATGAGCGGTACCATTACCAGCATGAAGCTGATGAGCAGGTAACTCACTTTGTTCACGCCTTTATCAAAACTGGTTTCTGCTCTTTTGCCAATGATCGATTTGCTTAATGAACCAAAATAGGTTTGGTTGCCGGTAGTTACCACTATGGCAGTGGCTGTACCACTCACCACATTCGTTCCCATAAAGCAAATGTTATCCAGTTCCTGTGGCGACTTCTTATCTGCATCACGGATGGGAATATTTCTTTTTTCTACGGGCAATGATTCACCGGTAAGCATGGCCTGGCTAACAAACAGGTCTTTCGATTGGATAATACGGCAATCGGCAGGGATCATGTCGCCGGCAGAAAGCAGGATGATATCACCAGGCACGAGGTTTTTGATATCGACTTCTGTTTTGCCTTCCGGCCGCCTGATCACGGTGGCCGTGGTTTTTACCATGCTCTTCAATTGTTCTGCTGCCCGGTTGCTCCTGTATTCCTGTACGAAACGCAGCAGGGAACTCACCATTACCATCACACCCACCATGATCACCGTTTTGTATGCTTCTTCTCCCGGCTTGGCCATCCATACATCCATGATGAATGAAATGATGGCAATCACCACCAATATGCCAATGAACGGGTTCACGAACGCCTGCATCAATTGACGGAACCAGGAAGGAGCTTTTTCGTGCTGCACTTCATTCAAACCAACGGTTTTGAGCTTATCGGTTACCTGTGCATCGCTCAACCCGGCGTTGTTACTTTCCATGATATGGAAAAAATAGTCGCTGTCGTTGCTGCTCACGAGCTTGAGTTTCTGAACAGCGCCTTCGTTGATCCCATTTCCATTGATAGAAAAATGAAACCTGTTCCTTATATTATCTTTTACAGTGGAGAGCATGCGATTATTTTTTTGTTTTTTTCTTACCTATGACATTCAGTACGATCATAACGAACAGCAATGTTGATAATGCGATAATGCTATACTTCAATACTGGTATATTGTTCATCGGATGTTTGTACCATGCCAGGTTCATATCTGTTAAGAATATCAACACGGCTAACAGTACGATGGCTTTGAACCAATCAATGTGTGTTTTCATTATACATCAGTTTGTTGTCCTGTAACCTCCCAGCTTACTTTCGTAACATCTCTTTCGATGGTGAGCCGGCTGGCTACTTTTTCTATCAATACTTCCTGTGGCGACAATGTTTTGATTTCAGCGGCGATGATGGCATTGGACGGGTCACCATTGTCACTGCTGGTCAGGGATCGCAACAGCAGCCTGTCATCATTACCCAGGTACTGCATGAGCAATACCCGGATATGGTTTTCCACTTCCTGTTTGCATTTGATGGTAAACAGGTATTCTGTTTGCGTATCTTCCGATGGAGTGAATGTGAATTTGCTCAACCTGTTGCCCAGAGGCCGCAACAACAAGTGTGTGAGTACTACTGCTGCAGTGAGCACTATTGCCTGAATGGGCAGCCCTACTCCGGCGAGTGAGCCTACTGCTGCGGAGCACCAGATGGTAGCGGCTGTATTCAATCCCTGAACACTCATGCCGTCTTTCATGATCACACCTGCTCCCAGGAAACCAATACCCGTTACAATTTGTGATGCCACACGGCTCGGATCGCCACTGGAACCGGTGAGCGAAAGCGATAACAGGATGAATGCAGCAGCGCCTGTACTTACCAGGGTATTGGTTCGAAGGCCGGCGCTTTTTTGGCGCCATTGACGCTCAATTCCAATAATAGCACCCAATACATGGGCCAGGGCGAGTCTTAAAGTAAAGTCGAAAACGCTCATTGCTGTTCATTTGTGCAGTCATCATGCTCCAATGCTGCACAGCAAAAGCGGGGCAGGTTAGGAGTGGTGGCTACCGTTTAAAGAATAAGGGTCTGCATCCATTTGTGGTCAATTTGTTTTTGACAGCGCAAAAGTAGTTAAGCCTTGATAAAAAGGCTGTTAGAGCGCTTTTAGAAATTTATTAGAAAAAAATTAGAGGTTATCTCAAAGAATGGAATGACTTTCCCGGTTTAGGATGGTTCTCTTGTTGGACTGGTTAAACATGCTTGAAAGTAACGACAAATGTAGTGCCTTCTCCTTCTTTTGAATGCACCGTAATAGTACCATTGTGCAATCCAATGATCTTTTGCGTTAAAGGAAGACCGATGCCATTGCCATCGGTAAATTGTTTATTCTTTCCCCTATAAAAAGGGGTAAAAATATGTGCCAGCTCATCGGGTGGGATTCCTATACCTGTATCGGTAAAATGCAGGATCACATGTTGTTGATCGTACGAGATAGAAGCAGTACATTGTTTATTCGCCGAGAATTTACAGCCATTTTCCATTAAGTTGCTGAAAGCAGCTTTCAGCAGGTATTCATTGCCCTGCACTGAAACGAAATCATCGTTTTCGATCTCTTTTTCAAAACGGATATTGATGCTCACATCGGGCTGGTTGTGCAGCACATCGTTACGGGCGTCGAGCAGTACCTCGTCTATCCGCAGTTCTTTGAACGCTATTTCGGTTTGATCATAACTGGCTTTTGCCAGGTCGAGCAGGCTGTTGGAAAGGCGAATGATCTTTTTGGTATCACCTATAATATGTGTGATCGCCGCTTTGTATTCTTCATTGCTTCTTTCTTTCGATACAGTCAGTTGCAGCTCTGTAAGCATGGCAGTCAGCGGCGTTCTCAATTCATGGGAGATATTCGATACAAAATGTTTCTGGGCATCGAATGAATTCTCCAGGCGGTTGAGCATTTCATTAAATGTAATGGCCAGGGAGGCGATCTCATCTTTCCGGTTGCCCTCGGCCACCCTGAAATCGAGGTTGGTGGCCGTAATGGTTTTCACCTTGTCTACCATTGCGGCTACTGGATTGAGTGATTGACGGGCCAAAAAACGGCCTGCCCAAAAGATCAGCACAATGGCGCCTACGAATACCACCAGCAGGGTATTGCGTAAGGCCGCCAGTTTGGCCAGTCCATTGCCATCTTTGGCCGTGGCAGTGATTACATAAGTATGGTCTTTACGCGTATAAACGAATGCCACCACCTGCATGTCTTTTACATAGAACCGGAGCTCTTTCTGTGCAATGGTCTGATCAATCATGTCCCGGGTCTCTTTCACTTTATCGATATCTACCGCATCGTGGTACAATAAATGAAAACCTGTATCATAAATAGCTACTTCTTCCTGGAATAAAGGATCGGATGTGTTCTTGTAAATCAACTGCAATACGCCCGGATCGATTTTCGTATCAAACAGCAGGTTGGCTTTGATGGTAGCTTGTTGTTTGAGCCTTTTATAATATTCATCTTCCCTTGTTCGGGAGAAAGAAACATATACGATCAGGGCAAAAGCCAGCAAAATGGCCGCTGTTAGCGCAGTGAACAATAATGTTAGCCTGGTCCTGATCTGCATATTACTCTTTTTTGAAGATGAACCCGAGTCCCGATTTGGTATGGATCAATTTGGTATCGAAATCTTTGTCGATCTTTTTTCGCAGGTAATTGATGTACACGTCAATGAAATTGGTGCCGGTATCGAAAGAAGTATCCCAAACCTTTTCTGCGATCTCTGTTCTGCTCAGCACCCTTTCAGGGTTTTGCATCATGTATTCGAGCAACTTCAATTCTTTTGGCGTCAGCTCAATTTCTTTGTTGTTTCGTTTTACAATTTTGGTATGCATGTTCATTTCTATATCGGCATACCGCAATATGAATCCCTGCACCTGGTTATTGGAAGCGCTTCTTTTCAGCAATGCCCGTATCCTTACCAATAATTCCCGCAGTTCAAAGGGTTTTACCAGGTAATCGTCGGCGCCGGCATCAAATCCTTCTACTTTATCGTCGGTGGTACCAAGGGCTGTGAGCATGATAATGGGCACATCGGGCTTAACGCGCCTGATCTCTTTGCACAGGTCAATTCCATTCAGGTTGGGTAGTATGATATCGGTGATAATGATATCGTATGACCTGTTAACAGCCAGTTTTTTTCCCATCAAACCATCATAGGCAGCTGTTACTTCAAATCCCTGTTCTTCCAGCCCCTGCTTGATCAATGCTGCAATACGCTGGTCGTCTTCTACCAAAAGCAACTGAATCATGTTCGCCATTTAATGAGCACAAAGGTAATTTTAAAAAGACTTCTCTTCTTTGAGGAATTCTTTTTTCACTCCTTCGAGCAGGTCTGACTGCAACAATTTACCATCGCCGCGGGCATAGCTTTGCAAAGTGGCAAACTGCACGGCATTCAGGATGGAAGCGCCTGTCAGCTCGAATTGGTCGGCCAGTTCAAGGAGGTTCACAGAGCCATCGTGTTGCAAGCCTGCGGGCATTGTTTTTTTCCAGAGATGATGCCGTTCGGCGGTATTGGGCATGGGGAAGTGTACCACGGAGTGGAAGCGGCGCAGGAAGGCTTCGTCGAGGTTGTTCTTGAAGTTGGATGCCAGGATGAGCAGGCCGGGATAGTCTTCCACACGTTGCAGGAGATAGCTCACTTCCTGGTTGGCGTATTTGTCGTGCGAACTTTGTACACTGGTTCGTTTGCCGAAGAGTGCATCGGCCTCATCGAAAAACAATATCCAGTCCTTGCTTTCCGCTCTTTTGAAAACGGCTTCCAGGTTCTTTTCCGTTTCACCAATGTATTTACTTACAATTTGTGAAAGGTCGATGCGATAAACATCTTTGCCGAACTCTTTACCCAGCAGTGCGGCTGTTAATGTTTTACCCGTTCCGGAAGGGCCGTAAAAAAGTACGCGGTAACCGGGTTTGATCTTTCTTTTCAAATTATTGTCTTCAGCAAACCGGTGATGGTGATTGAGCCAGGTACTGATGTCTTTTACCTGTTGCATGGTGCGCGGATGCAATACCACATCGTTCCATTCCATGGCCGTAACAATTTGTTTGGCAGGAAAATCGAGTCCATAACGCGGTGCCGACTCACGACCGAATAAGATGCGTTCTATATTTTCCTGCGGCAACACGATTCGCCCGCTCATTACCGGTTCGCCTTCCTTGACCGGCTCCAGCCATAAAATGCCCTGGCGGTAAAAGAAATGCGTTTCACGGAAAAGTTCCTGTAGTTGCAGCCGTTTATCAACGTCATCACCGGCTATGATGAACTGGATCGTTTCGCCGGTAGGCAACATGCCTCGATGATTAGCCGCTTTTACGCCGCCAAATTCAGGAAAATCGCCACCGGAGGGCAGGTGTGTTACGATCAGGGATTCAAAAAAATTAGGATACACATGCGGCGCCAACGTTAACATGACCACGAGCCATTCGGTGTATTCCTGCAAGGGGATAAAAGAGAGCCAGCCTTTATTCGGTGGTTCATTTTGATATTGTTCTTTGAGCCAGGCAACCGGGTCGAAAGAGCCATTGTCGAAATACGCCTGCAAACGCAATCCGATCAAGGTTTTGCAATGATCCATCGCAATCCTCAATGATGGGACCGTATTGCTATGGTTTAACTGGTAGATCACAGGTTGTATTTTACGTTAAGATACTGCATTATGTTCTAAAGTGCTATGTACAATGATCCGGATGTGGGGGTTAGGTTGCGGCGCTTTAATAATTGTTGGCTGACTTCATCGGGCTCATAAATAACTGGTTTCCAACAGTTGGCTGACTTTATGGGCTTCATAGGCTGAGATATTATTTCTTCTGTTGTTTTTTAGGTGATGGGGAAGCAGGGGCTTTCGGCTCCTGGCAATCAATGTCTATTGTGGTATTGAAAGGATCCAGGGCATCACTCAGGGCATTGGCGGCAGCAATACGACTGGCATCTATACTGTTATGCAAGGGGAGGAGCGCATCGCTCAATCCCTGGTCTGTATGGCACGCAGTTACCGTAAATGGTGTACGCACTGTTCCATTGTAGGTATTGAATGCCGCCACATGCTGTCTTTCGTGCGGCATCAATACGTTATTGATGAAATGTTGTACGCGCAACTGCTGACAAGGTGTGAGTCCGGGCGGCATAACAGGTGGTGCAATAACCGGATGCGCATGGAATACCGAGATCATGACACCACTCATCGTAGCACAGGGAGCAGATCCACAATCACTGCAACCTGTTGCGCGGGTGCTGGTGGCATTGGCTGTTGTAAAAGTGCCATGATCGTAATTGGCGGTGGTTTGTGCGCTCACATCTGCCGAAGTGCCATTATTGGTTTTATTATCGGTAAGCGTTCCCTTACCTGAAACCGGCCTCAAAGCGGTCTTATCATCATCTTCATGGATCACCGGGTTTACTTTTCGCATGATGGCTCCTGCCTGCTGTACCACATGCGTTAATTCATGTGCAAGCAGTTTTTTCCCTTCGTATGTATCCGGTGCATATTGTCCTTCTTTGAATACAATATGGTTGCCTACAGTATAGGCTTTTGCATTGATGGCTTTAGCAGAATCGGAAGCTTCCTTTTCCGTATGAATGGCCACCTGGCTGAAATCAACGCCCATCCTTTGCTGGAAGAATTGCTTTGTAGAAGCAGGGAGCGGGCTACCTTTGCCATTGAGCGAATGGACATAAGAAGCCGCGCCGCCTGAGGCAGTAGCGGCCCCATCAGCTTGCCGGTGCAGTTTTTTATCATCGTCTTCTTTTTTATCCGTTTCGCGATGCACGGTTTTATCCTCTTCTTTCTTATCATCGGTCATGCGCTGGGCCTTTTTTTCTTCATTCTCACATTCAGCACATTTTCGTTGTACTTGTTGTGTTTGCGGTTGTGGTTGGAAAAATCCATCATGATCAGCGCCGCTGAAAAAACTTTGCTCCTGGGTATTCTCTTTCTTAAAGAACTTACCCTCATTGGCAGTGATGGATCTGCGTCTACGTCTTTTAAAAATGGTTGCCATATATTTAAAATTTATTTAGAAAATCCAATTTACACTTGACAATCCTCTTCTATATGCATTTATTCTGTTCGATTGTGCCTGGGTAGGACTCAGCGCACTAATAACTTCCGGATCAAAAGATAGAACGTCAGTTCCAAAAACTTCGGATGCAAGTGCTCTTTCCATTTGACGATAATATGTATAACCGCTTGCTGGCCTTCTTGCTCTTAAAACATCAATCATATCTCTTGTTACAGTCGACATATTTACAATGAAATACTGGGCATCAGCATCAGTTAAGACCAGATTAATATTAAAGCCTGCATTTTCAGGCGGGTCAATACTAACATTAAACGTTTTTTGTTTGGTAGGGTCCTCAACCCATTGATTATTTTGATATTTCATTGCCCCGGCTTGTGCTGAATATCTATTCGGGAACAAAGAATTATAAATAGGCCTGTAAGTTATTGAAGCCCGTAGCCAAACGGGCAGGCCCGAATTGTAATATCCTTTCAAATCGGTTTCCAAAGCATCCTTGTACTCATTGTTGATCAAAGTAGGTGTAGGAATTAAATTAGAGTCGGCGGCAATACCACCTACTTCTCGGTTCAGTATATGGAACCTTACCCACCTACTACTTAACTGCAATCCTGTTAATATCCTCCATGCGTCTACCAAATTCGCATCCGATGGTTCGGTTCCATCAGCATGGTTTTTAGGTATGGCAACCCCAGCAGCTGTTGTACCACCTCTGTAAACATATCTTGCAGAAAATGAACTGGCTTTAGCATTTAAGAATCCGGGATTGAATTCGGCAGCGGGAACCATTTCTTGTGTACCACCTGGTTCAATTTCCTTTATAACGCCAATGATTTCTACAATCATTTGCGGAATCCTCGGATTTGAGTTGTTTGCTGCTTTGGCGCTATTCATTAATGTTTGCAATCCTTGGAGTAAATTCCTTCCATGTGTGATCTTTCCTAGTTTAGTATTCTTATCTGTGGTAGTCATAGTTGATGACGCAGTAATAGCCGCTTCCTGTTGGTTAAAGAATGTAGCAACGTCCACAGGAGAACTTTCAATAATCAGTGTTGGTGCTTGCCCGGAATCTCTTATATATATGGTATGATTTGTTCCACTATCCGTAGCAAATCTTTCCCTGAATCCCAACCAATCAAGCACTGCTGCTACCGCACTTCTTCCCGCAGCCATCAATCGGTCGAATAAAGCGAAGCCTGTATCCACAGCCCGGTTCACCAACCAGGTCACAGCCCTGTCAACCAATTGTCTTGCAGCGCCTATGAGTTCAGCAATGCGGCGTCCCACACCACTTAAGCCCACTTGGTTAGCAAGGAAGCCTATGACGATGGGCATGGCCCTGTCGAGACTGTTTTCCAGGAAGTCTGCCGCACGCCTTGTATTGCCACTCGCTATTTCCACTACGCCTTCTACGAATGAATTCACCACTGTAAGCATTTCTCGCAGGTAACGGATGAAGGATTGTACAGCTCTGTACAAAGCAATCGCGCTGTTGATCACAGCCATGATACCCGTAGGGTCCAGCATACTCAGCAACCTGGTTACCACACGGTTTACGATCTGCTCCATGATCCAATTCTTCACAGCATCCAATATGGTATTCCACAGGTTACTCAATTGCTCCTGTATCTTATCCCAGATGGCGGCAATGCCTCTTTCCTGTACATCTCTGATGAAAGTCCAGATGCCTTCCAGCGTATTGATCATGCTGCGTATGCGCGCTACACGTTGTGGTCCTATCCGCGGATGTTCCGATAATTTCTGCCAGATGGTTTCCATGCTCAATCCCAATACCTGCAATACCCAACTGATGATGCCCCGCAGGGAGAAGTCTTGCGGCGCGGGCACATTCGCGTCACGTAACTCGCTCATCAACCAGCCCGTGAGTCCATTCAACAAATGCCTGAGGATATTATTGAAGAACTGTGTGAATCCTTGCTTGATGGCGCGCAGCAGGTTTTTGAGGAACCCTACCGGATCGCGCTTGATCATTTCAAAAGCCTGCATGGCTTTGGTGATGATATTGCTGATGAGGTCGGTGGGGAAATTCATCACCTGCAATATCACTTCCACCACGATCTTCACAATCTCTACCACAAAAGCAACGAGCCGGCCGATGGGCTCTCCGAATGTAGCCACGATGCGCCTGAAAGCATCGATCGGGTGGATGAGATCGTTCAGGCTCATGGAATGCCAGAGATTGATGAACAGTTGTACAATTCCGGCAGGCGTCATGTTGAGCCGGTCAACCGCCGCATTGATGCGTTGCGTGGTTCTGTCGATGGCGCCTGATTCTTTCAACTGGTTGAACTGTTCCAGTCCGCCTTCCATCAGGCTCATGAAACCACGGATGATGTTTTCCATCGTGCGCGGAACGACTTCATCGGTGAACGGATCTTTGCCAATGATCACGGTGAGCAACTGGTATCCGCGCACTGTTCTTGCCCAGTTCGACAACCTGCGCAACAATACTTCTTTGATGAAACGCAATATCACCACTGCTGTATCGCGCACGAAATTCCATACCTGTTGTATCGGCGGTGCGAATATGTTGTAGATACGATTGAAGGTATCGATGGGATGCATGAGGCTCTCGATGGACACAAAATCCCAGATCAATGCAATACCTGCTCGTATCTGTTCATACGCATTACTGAATACCGTTATGCCACGATCGATCCATGCTGCGATCCTTTGGAAAGTACCGGTATCCTGCATCTGCCGCCTATGCTCTCTTCCTTCTTCGCCACCCAGTTCCAGTAATGCATTGAGGATATTCGTTCCATTCTTCGCTACCTGCTGGTGTGTGATGGGGTCTTCACCCAGTATCACACAGAGCAAGGGGTAGGCTGTTGTATGATTGCGTACAAAGGAAACCAGTTGGTTCAACAGGAAGCGCTTGACAATAGAAAGTAATTCGCTTGCGGCGTTCTCGGCAAAACGCACAATGCTGCTGATAGTGTCGTGGATAATATTGCCAATGCGTTCAAATACGCGTTGCGGACTGCCCAGGTCGTCCAATGACAAGCTTGACCAGAAGTTTTCAATACTGGTAACAATGCGGTGTACAACAGACACGAGGTTGGCTATCTGCTGATCTACCCAAGCTTCCGCATCGGTGAGTGCACCCAATTCTTCCAGTTTATGGTGCAATAACCGGCCACCCGGCATAATGTCGAATGCCGCTTCTATAAAATTATGTCCGTTCCTTTCTACTACTTCATTGGTAATAGGGTCTTCACCCAATACCACCCGCAATGCGCGATAACCCGGTATGGCCATCGCAAAATCGCGTGCCTCTCTTAACAGGATGCGTTTACCGGCTTCGAGTCCTTGCGATACAAGATCGCCCACAGCGTTCGATACGGTTGACCATGCATCACTCAACCAGGAGCGTTGTAGTTTGGGTGCTGCTGTTTTCAACTGCACCGGAACAGGCGTGTGTTTTTCTTCTTCCTCTTTGTGTTCTTCGTCTTTCTGTTGTAACGGTTCTTCTTTCGCCTGCACAGCGGCAGGTTGAACCACAGGTGGTGCATGTGTTAACCGGCCACTCTCATTCACCTGCCAGTTACTCAGCGGTTCCTGTTTGGCTTGCAGGTGTACTTCTTCGGTCATCTCTCTTTCAGGCTCGGGGCCGTCCTGCATTTTTCTGTTTACATGGAATAATTCCTGCCGCAGTTCGCGCAATGTTTTGGGTTTGCTTTCTGCGGCCTGTTCGCCTGCACCCAGTTCTCCGTTCTTTATCATCAATGGATCGAAGAAGCCTGTCCAATTGGCAAGGGGATGATCTTTTACCTGTACCTGCCCGCCAAGATTATCTTCACCGGCCGTATTGCCGTTAACGGTTGTAACGGTATCGCCGTTTGATTTTTCAACAATGGCATAATGTGAGAATGCATTTCGATAGGCAATATCACCTGCTTTCGGGTGGTAGCCGGGAGGGTAGGCGGCATTCAGGTCTATATTATGACCGCCCAGTATCCAGGGCTTCAGGGGCACGCCGCCTTTGTGGAGCGACCAGAACACAAATATGCCACACCAACTGGGCATGGCATCTCTTTGATAAGGTCCGCTCGCAGGGCGTGGATTAGCGGGCGGCAGTCCATTAACCCTTCTTTGTTTCTTTATATCCTGTTCCGCAACGGCACCCTGCACCATGGCAGCGCCTTGCGGCAATACTTTATCGGCGCCCAATGTTGTTTTGAAATATTCTACCAGCCTTTCCCAACCGGTACGGTAACCATCAGCCCCTTCTTTATCGGCATTCACTTTACCTACTTCCGATTTGGCTTTGGCTACGGCATTATTCAATTGTGAAGGAACAGGCCGGTCAGACGCTGTTCGTTGTAAGATGGGTTTGCGCGCAACAGGATGCGCGTTGGATGCAACGGATTTGCTGGCGCCTTGTTGGATGGTATGCGTTAATTCATGAGCAAGCAACAAACCGCCTGCCCCTGTATCGGGTGCATATTTGCCGGCATTGAAATAAATATCGTTACCGTGTGTGAATGCCTGTGCCTGTATATTACTGCTCAGCGATTCTGCTACGGCGCCGGTATGAATGCGTACTCCGCCGAAGTCGGCGCCAAACCTGGTTTCCATGAACTGGCGGGTAGAGCCGGGCAAAGCGCTGCCTCCTCCTTTGGAGTGGGTCAGTTGTTGTTCAAAACCTGTTACGGGAGTTGGCGGTGCGCGGCCGTGTCTTTGCAGTAAAGCGGTTTGTATCACTTCAGCATCGGAAGTAGTACCTTCTTCTTCCTTACATTGTATGGCTGTTATAGCCGGTGTTTCCAGTTTGGGATGCAGTTCTTTTTTATCGTCGTCTGCCGCTGTTTTTCGCTGTACTTCGTTGTCTTCCTGTTTCAGTTGAGGTGTTGCCGTATCGGGTGCGCGCATCACATGGTCTGCTACGGCATCGGCTTCTTTTTCCTGTGGGTCATCCGGACTGCTAACAGATAATTTTGGTTGTATGAAACTTCCACCGTTGAAAAAAGAAGGCGCTTCCGCTTTCCTGAAAAAACTACCGCCAGCTCCTTGTTTAGGAGCTGATGACGCGGTCTTTGATGTTTTTTCAGCAGTTGAGAACATACGATCAACACAGTTTATCAGTCATTCCATTCCACCACCAGCAACGATTGCATCCAGGCTAATTTGATCATTTTAATATTCCAGGGCAGATAATCCAATAGCATATCGTAAGATGATGTTTGTACTTTCAGACGCCATTGATCGCCTGCCATTTGCAGCTTGCCTTCCCTTTGCAGGAAGGATTCACGCAAGCCTGCAACTGAAGTGTTTTTCAATACCTGCCAGTTGGTAATCACCGCCTGCAACAATTCAGCTGCAGCTTCCTTATCGGCTGTTGTAAGCTGGTATTTCTGAGGAATGGGGTCTTGTGGCTTCAAGCCGCATAAGAGTTTGGGTAATACCACTTCAAACTCTTCGAACTCATTTTCACCAGTAACGATATGTTGTAACAGGGTGATGGCCCTGGACACATTATTGATCTGGTTATCATTCAACAATCCGAGCTTATCGAAAAATCGCCCAAGATAGGGCGCTACGATTACCAAACCGGCATTGTTGATGTAAATGGTGTCAGCTTCGGATAGCACAGGCTGATTATCCTGCGTTGCATTGACAGCGGCAGGAGGTTGTTCTTTTTGCTGTGTATCGGTTTCCGTCTTGTCTGCATTAGTTGCCTGTTGAGATGTTGACCCGGATGATGTTGTTTTTTCCCTGCGCAGTTCTTGTGTCATAAGTGCTTTAAAATCCTTGTTGTTTAGTTCATCAATAAGTAGTTTCAGCGTACCTGTTTCTTTGTGAAGGGTGCCTTTTGGTAATACTTCTTCCAATTGCGCTTTTACTATTTTCGCCAACTGTTCGCTCATTGCATTAGGTGACTGGCTGCTTCCTCCCGAAGGAGTAGAGAGGAACTGCAATATAGATAACCGGATATTAACGCGAAATGATTGTTGCTGATCTGTACGTGCTATCCATTCGGTGATATGCTGCAAATCATTATACCATGCGTTGAATATTGTTTGTGAACCAGACAGTATATTGATGAATTCCCAGAAATACGTTTCATGGAACTGTACGGCCACTCTTTGACGTGCCTGTGTTTCCTGTATGACTGCCTGCAATTGCGCTTTTTCGTATGCCGGTAAAGAAGCGGAAAGGTTTTCCAACACAAAGGAATGCCAGTTTCCTGTTCCGGTAAAATGGCTCCACCAAGGCAGGTATCCGTTCCGGAGATAGAAGATCAGCAGTTGTACGAATTTCGATGCAGGTGTTGGCCGCGCACTTTTATTCTTTATTTTTCTGGCAAGTGCTTCGTTGAGTCCCTCGATGATCCGTTGTGCCAGGTTGTTTTCCATATCATTGGCATCAAGTGTGAACTCCAACGCCAACCGGTCGATAGAGATTATTTCATCATCTGGACTATAACGGTCGAATAATGCCTCCAACTGCGGCAATAATTCCTTGCGCAACATGTTTTCCGTTGTTCGCTGCAAAGCAATACCATCGGTGTTACCGTTATATGTGATGTCGAGGAACTGTTTCCCGATGATATGTTTGCCTGCATGCATGGTTAAATACTCAATAGTGGTATATATCCTGCCAGGATATGCGTGTACAATGGTTTAACGGTGGTTTCTTTATTGGTGGTTACTCTTTCCTCTTCTGCCTTCACATCATTCAGGAAGAGGTTGAATTCCGGTTGCAACTGTTTTTTCTGATCGGCTGTAAACTGCCTGGCGACTGCATTTACCCTGCCCAGGTACTCATTGAGTTGTGTGAAATAAGTATTGGTAAGCACTTGTGCTTTATCCATATCTGCCGGCTGTATGCAGGCGATATAGAAAGCGATGTCTGTCAGTATCCTTGCCAGTTCCATATTCTGCAGCCTGCTGTTCGTAAGTTCCAAATAAGGTATCACCAACATCCGTATCCAGTTGGTCATGGAAGTTACCGTATTCATTTGCTGAAAGGCTTTCAATTGTTTATCGGGTGCGCCCATTGCATCTATTCCTTTCAGGTCTTTAAAGAAGGGCACAATGGCTGTGGTAAAGGCTTTCTGTGTTGCCTGATCTAGCAGGCGCGCATTCTCTGTTGTATTCAAAGTATTGAATGCAGTGATCGCATTATTCAGCGTATAACAAGTTTTTACAACAGGCAGCACGATCTTAACTGTTTGCGTAGCCGTAGCGGCACAGGAGCCATTTGAAACAGTAAGTGATACGGTATAAGATCCTTCTTTCTGGAAATCATGTGAAGGATTGGCTTCGTTGGAAGTTTTGCCATCGCCGAAATTCCACGCCACAGTTCCGGTAGCAGGTACAGAAGTATTCCTGAACAGTTTCAGAGAAGGAGTGGAGCCATTGGTAACAGCAAAACTTGCTTTGGGTTCTGCATAAACGGTTACATCCGTTCCTTTTGATTTACCGGCAGTTGCGTAGGTTAACGTTAGTTTTTTCTGGTCTGCTCCCTGCAAGAGTACATTGGCTGGATTGAACATGAATTTACCGGCGGTATCCTTTGTAATACCTTCTCCACTAACCGTTCCACCTGCAGGCGTACCGGTTACTTCTACCGGCTTATCATTTGCACAGAAGCTGTTTTTGGGAATCGTGATGGTAAGATCGGGCGTGGTAATGGTTACTTTTTTAGTGACTTTCTCTGAATTGCAGGCGCCGTTGACTGCAATAAGACTTACATTATAATCGCCGTCTGTTCCAAAATTGAAGACCGGTTCTTTTTCCGTAGCTGTTTTGCCGTTACCGAAATCCCAGATCCATTTATCGGCAAAGGCAGAAGACTTATTAATGAAGCTGGCGCTGGTGCCATTTATCTTCACATCAAAAGCGGCAACCGGTTGCTGGAACACATCTACGGCTATTGTGACCGTTTGTTCATTGATGGTATACGTGAGTGTAATATGCTTCTCTTTATCTGCCGGAGCCAATTTAATGGCGTTGGGAGTAAAGCCGTATTTGTTATTGTTGTCTTTTGTAACACCTTCGCCTGTTACTTCACCACCTGCTGGAGAGCTATCGATGGGATAGGTTTTGCTGTCACCCGAACAGAAAGTAGTGGGTGTAATATTTATTTTCGGTTGAACAACCAGTTCGTTTACAGTAAACAACACAGGCGGACAATCTGAGCAACAGAGGTAAGGAAGATAAAAATCTGCAATCACCGTATAATTGGCCAGGTTTGATAATACTTTGTCGAGGTCGATTTCTTTTTCATGCGTAGTGTCGAGCAAGGTATGCAAGGCTTCCAGTTGCTTTTCGGTGGCGATCTTGAATTCATCCGGAGCCATTTCAACCGGCTCTTTCTCTATCGTTTTTACCGGCGTCTTGTATATGTTGCGGCTGCCTCCTATATACCTCGATCCCATGGGAATATTGCCCAGCAAATCTTTTATATGCGTAGCAACAGAATATTTTTTTTCAACAGCGGTTCGCATGCCGGCGTTTTCTGCCAACATCACTTCTCCTTTTGCAATATCTATTGGCGTGTACCCAATAGGCTTTTCATGATAAACCAGGATGAAAGTGCCCCCAACCGGAACACCGGCTTTGTGTTGAATGCCAGGGTGTGATTGGATGAAATAGCCGAACTTCTGGAGCATCATCACATATACCCATCGCAACAGGTAATCCCTGTATAAAGTGTCTATTTGTTTCTGTATGCAAACAGCAATCAGTTGATCGATGTGCACCAATGTCTGGGCTCTTTCTGCAGAAAGGGCGCCTGCTGCATTGGTGATCTGTACCCTGATCCTTTCAGCGGTAGCAAGCATTGCAGTATACGCCGTATCGAAATGTGCCTGGTTGAAAGTTCCCAGCGTAAGCGTGAGTGTATCGACCAGTTTACCCATGCTCAGCAACAAAGCAAAATATTGTGTGTATGCATTCTCATACATCGCCCTGTTATCGTAACTGTACATCATATACTCTGCCGCTGATATTCTTGCCGTACGGGCATAGTATTGTTCAAACTCATAACCCAGGGTACCGGGCTTCACTTTGAAAGTGGGGTCGCATTTTTTCAGGAGCGGGAATTTGGGCGCAGCCGGTTGCACGTCTGCTGCGGCTTTTGTAATACTGATGTCGTAGTAATATTTTGCTTCCTTACATAAGGTGCAGGTAAGCTCGGCCGATAAAGTATCGTACAGAGCTTCCAGGTCCTGGAATTCACAATCGCACTGTAATTGCTCTGCGTATTGTTCAATGAGTTTCGATACGGTATCCATCTTACCCAATGATTCCAGCGAGGTTTTCAATGAATTGATATCGGCACTCAAAGCAATCACATCGAAGGGAAGACGATACTGGTTACGAATACCCAGGATGGTTCTCAGTGCAGTCTTGTAAGGCTGCCCGATATGTCCTTCTATTCGCAAAAAATTGTAAGGCTCCAGGTCGTAACGCAAAGGGTTTTTCGTATAGTCATCGTTCGCATATTCATCTGCATGATAAGAAAGTATCTCCCGGGCGCTGCTTTCCTGGCTGAGTTCCAGGCTCCATGCTTCGTATAACTTATCCTTGCCCTGTGCCACCTGATAATAAAAGGGAATAGATTTTTCTGCCAGTTCTATATTACCCAGCCTGCTGGGTGTAATGCGTATGGAGGTATGGATGCTTCTTTTCACCAGCATTTCATATTCCAGTTTCCAGGAAGCGCCAAAACCGCCTTTTGCAGATAAAGAGATGAAAAAGTTCTGCAGCATCAATACCATTCTTTTGAACAACCATCGCAGACGAACGGTTTGTTTGCAATGACAACCGAGAATCGGAGAGGGGATGAAGTAAGTTCTGTATTGACTGGAAATGGCGCCTGCATCGTGAATGGCGAGGTCGAGCAATAAATGTAAACGGAACAGGTTGTGATCGGGTGAACACATGCTGATGATCTCCATACCTGTTTCCCTGAGTTCTTCATAAGCCAACACCAGATCGGAAAACAGGTCGTAATAGTATTGCAGGTTGATCGCTTCTGTTTGATTGATGGTTGTATACAAAAAGGCAAACTCTTGCGAGAATTTGGCAAAAGGGTTCGTGCCATACAAATCTTTCACCAGTGGCGATAATAATTTGTAGGTTTCAATAAACGCATTTTGCATGCTGCCGATAAAAGCAGGGGTGAGTATTTTACGGTACTCTTCCAGCACTTGCCCCGATGATCGCAACTGGGTAGCAATGATATTGAACCGGTGCATCTTTAATATGGGCAGGGCGAGATAAGCAGCAGGTGTGCTTCCCGATGCTTGCTGGCTAAGCCATTTATCTGCCACGGCTTTGATAACTAGCAGGGGTTTGAACGTAATGGTGACTTCTTTCCCTTTGTCGTCGCAGGAATTGGGATTGCAGTTCTTGGCGTTCTCTTCCAGCAACTCCACGTATAACAACACTACCTTATCGGCCAGGTAAGCAGCTGTAAGCGATGTGGTTTTCTCTGCTACAGCCGATTCCACCAGCTCGTCCAGGTCGAACAGTTTCTTGCTCTTATCATCGGGCTTTATGTCTACAAAACGCTCGTAGTATTTTTGTTTGACCGGATCATAGGCTTTGTATTGCGTGTACGTGGTTTCCGGAAAAGAAACCAGGTATCCGTCTGATGTGACGCCGCAGCCTTTGGTAATGGTTAATTCGGTACCTGAAGTATTTGTTCTCGCTTCCAGTCCGCATACAATACCAATACCCAGCAGGTTGGTCCTGGTGATCCTTTCCTGCTCTTCCAGGTAACCAAACAGCTCATTCAGGTTGCCGGAGGTGAGCAATTGGTCGGGTACAAATTCCGGATAGTTGAATTGCGTTTGCTGCATAACTATTTCGTTTAAATGATGGTCTGGTTTAAATAAACACGGTTCTGATCATCTCCATCAATACAATCATGAAGCGTGGCTTTGGGGTAGACGCTCTTTAAATGGGAGAATTCATCCAACAGGTCTTTCAGTTGCTGGTGCAGGTCTTTTGCGTCGGGCGCTGCTTTTGCCAGTGCTTTCTGCCAGGCGCAATACAGTTTTTCAAATTGATCCAACTGCTTACCTGTTACCCAGCATATCTTCAATCCCAGGTGCGCGGGTATTTCCATGCGGATGGTGGTTTCTGCAAACCGCCTGAATTCGATGCCGGAGTTGGCCAGTCCTTTCTCTCCGTTCATTACAATGGTGAGGCGGAAAGAATAAGGGTCTTCCTCGCCGCAGAGTTTGCAATCGGGTGGAATACAGATTGACAATAAGGGATCGCCTTGGGGGAAGTCTTTACCGGGCTTGTTCCGTGGACGTAACAACAGATGTTCAACAACCAGTATTTTCTCTGCCAGCAACAGATCGTTCACAAAAGCAACGGTAGTATCGATATATGCTACGCCATCGGCCTTTTTGCTGAAAGGGGTGGGGTTCTCTGCGATGGGTTCTTTTTTGCCGTTCAGCAGCGTAAGTACCCACTGCTTGCTTTTTCGCACATCGTAACTGTTCTTATCTGTGAGATAACCGATGAAGGAATTGATTTCTTTTTTGGCTTTATTTACGGCATCTTCCCGGGAGTCGCTGCTGTAATCGGTTTTGCCAATTAAATACACCAGTCCGTTCTCATCTTCGAGTTGCCATTTCCGGCTGGTTATTTTTCCCTGCGCATCGGTTTCTTCGGCAAAAACAATATAATCGTCCAGCTCTTTGATACCCAATAATTGTTGTATTCTTTTCTTCAATCCGGCTATATTGTTATCGGTGCAGATATTGCCCGCGTCTTTATAGTTATAGGCTCTTGCCCTGTTGCTGCCGGTAACAGGTATTCGTTCAATGAAAGCGATCTTATCATTGATGAGTATTTTGTCGGCGATCTTTTTATTATCGGTATAAGAATACAACATCAGCGCATAATCGTTGAACTGTTCGCCGAACCTGGCCATCAGGTGGTCGAGGAAACGGTTGCGCCTGTTGAGGAAAACGGGTTCGGTTTCCGAGAGCGCTTGTAAGTTCGCAGCATCAATGGTGTATATTTCATCGATGCCGTCTACCAGGCTGGTGCCGATCGTTTTAGAGAAATAAGTACGGCTTACCTGGTGGTCTACAGAAAAAAGATCACTTACATGACGCAACTGTTCAAGATAATTCAGCAATAACTGTTCAAAGAACAACAGGTAAGCTTTGAGTTGCTGGGCTTGCGCCTTGCGTTGCAAAGAAACGTTGACCGGTAATTGCCGGTAACCCACACCATAGGTGGCGGGCAGTGAATATTGCAACGGGTAATAATCTCCCAACTCATAATAATGACCCGGAGGTACAGGTAAGTCATTATCGCCAATTGCAAATTTCGGCCGCTGGTGATGGCCTTCTATCACTTTCAACGTATCCTGCAATTCCAGTTTATCGGGTAAAAAGGGAAGTCCATTTTTAAATACCAGGAACTTGGAGCCTGTCAGATACAAACGCGGCTGGTATCCTTTATCTACGGGTAGTACCCATTGTTCTCCTTTTAACCGGTTGCCATCTTTATCGTAAGGCGACAAGATCAGGTTCCTTACAGCCAGCACGCCGGGGATATTCATCAATATGGCAATGATATCAGATGCATACAATGATTTTTTCAATTGGGTAGACGCTAATTGGTCGTCTTTAATAAACCCGCTGCCGAGGGGAGGGCCATTGAAGATGGTATCCACTGCGTAGCCCGCAGCGAGCATTTCCTTGAGGGAAAAGAATTGTATATCCGGACTGAAATATTGGTCTATCTGGTAATAGGCTTCGGCCAGTATCTTCTCAATATCGGCATCTGGCGTTACATCGAGATCGGCGCAGATGGCAATGTCTTCCGTTTCAACGGCATCGATGCTGCAAAAATCTTCGCAGAGGTTACGATGTGCCTGTAAAGCATTGGTAGCCTGCTGTAATGCAGTATCGGCCAATACTATTTTAGCAATGTATTTTCTCAGGATGCCCTGGCTGGTAGCATCACTGATGGCATTTTGCAAATCGGTAACGGTCAGCACTTTGCCATCAGCATCGCTGTTCAACCATACGGTGAAAGGAATATCCCGCATCACCATCGATTTGCCACCATTGATGATGGTAAACGTTGCATACAAAGGATTGCGCAACCCTTTGTACAGATCGGCCTGCGGAATGTTCAGGTTGTCTTTCTTGTTGCCCGAAATGAATTGTACATGGATGGTCATTCCCGCTTCGTGTTGCAATGCCAGGAGGAATGTTTTAGTAGCCGCGTCTTTCATCAACGCCTTGTAGGAAGGCAACCGCATTTCAATAGTAGCCGTTCCATTGTTTGCCGCGATATTGAATGGATACAATATTTTGCCACTGTTGAGATCGCCCAGTACAAGGTCATCTTCAAATTCCAATTGCACATCGTACATGCCTTTTATAATGATGGTATGCTCGGTGGCGGCATATTGCAATGCACTTTTTTTACAGTTGGCATAGAGAAACATATCATCGCACGGGCAACACATGCATTGCAGCCAGGCGTTCTTGATGCCGGGAATATCGATGAGCAGTTTTCTGTAATCGGCTACTGTCCAGGGATTCACCGTTAATATCTCCCGCGCTGTAAAGAAAGCCTGTTCGGCAGGATCCATTTTTTCGCCCGGCGGTGGCGCCAGCAGGTCTTTGATGTTCAAAGCGGTGCGATAACCCAGGTCGGTAATGGCATAGGAGAGTAGTTCGAGTATGGTAATGCCCGGGTCGTGGATATTGTAATCTGTCCAGTATTGACTGCCCAGCGATTCAATATAGTCTAGTCCCACTTGGCGCAGCAGCCGGTAGTCCTGGCCTGGCTCAAGTGTTGGGTTCTTTGCTATGGTAGTGTAATCTGCCATGTCTCAATCCTTTTCATGGGTTAGTTTGTTATACTCGTCTTTACAGATCGTTATCTTGTTTGTTGCCGTATCATCGGGTATTTGATGCACCAGGTGTTTGTCTGCCGGCACCGATACCAGGATGGATATGGCCATGGAAGCCGTTATCTCGTCTTCATCTGTAAGTGTTGCCTGGTTGTCTTCGGTGAGGTGATACATTTTTACATCGGTGATATAATCCACGTAATACTGGCTTTCAATAAAATTGATGAGCACCGATTTTTCTATTTTACCTCCAAAGCGTATATCATCTGCTTTACCATAAGCCCATGGGCTGAGCAATGCAGTAATGCTTTCTTTCAGCAAATTGCTGTAGTAGCTGAATTCATAACCGGAAAATAATTTCAGGTTGAACTCCAGCAACACATCTTCAAAAACAGGGTTACAAACATTCAACTGTACATGACAGGATATCCTTTTTTGCAGGAATTCTTTTACCTGGTCGAGCGTATCGGCATTGGTATAGGGTCGCAAAGGGTTGATGTCATTGCGGTTGACGAGATCGGGTATGGTGATCACTGTAACATGTCCGGGCGCTACTTCGTTGTAATCTTTGTTGATGTATTTGGTATGGTTCAGGCATTTAACGCGGTGTATTTCCGGAAAAGCTTCCAACACCAGCCGTTCATAATCCCAGATGGTAATGGCCCTGTCTTTATGCCGCAGCCTTTCATTCACCCGCATATAAAAATGAGTGCTGGTCTCCACCGGTTTGCCACCGAAAGAAGGGTAGGGCTGACTGATCTTTTTCACATCAGATACCGGGTCTTTCAATTTTGAAATGGTATTGGCCGGCAACGCATTGTTGAGAAAATCAGGCGCGTTGTGCTGGTCTGCAAAGCTGACCGCAGCTGCTTGCGCAGCAACATGTAAGAGCTTGCATACAGCAGCCGGTTTATTGGGCGGTGAAACCGATGCTTTCAGCCAAATTAATCCGGTTGGCATCATGGTGTGTTGCAGTGTGGCGTCTTCCGGTATCTGAAAGGAAATAATGCCCGACTGCCGGAGGCTCCTGGTTTGATCAACAACTGACTGTTCATCAAATGGTTTCCACTGGTTATTGCGCAAATAACTCCAATGGATCAATGTACCCGTAACAGAGAGGGTAGGATCGCTGGTGCCTTCCATTACCTGAAACAACACATTAACGCTTTGCTGTGGCTTCAGGTCTTTTAACCCAATGAAAAAAGAACCGTTATCTGCTATATGATCTTTGGTTTCTTCTGCGTGTGTGAATTGCGGAAGAAAATCAAGCGTTGCATTTTTGTTCAGGTAGGCGTGTTGCTCGCTTTCTCCAAAAGGATAAAGATGGAAATAGCGTGCTGTTCTTTCATTGTAAACCGCTTGATCTTGTTTGTTCAATTGGCTGTTGGTAGAAGCGGTATAGCTTGCATAGAGTGAGCTGATCATGGGGGTGTACGGTGCAACGGGTGGTTGATCGGTGATGGTAGGATTTTTGGCCAATTTAACCAGGTAAACGATCCTCTGATTTTGGTAAGCGTCGTTGCCCAAATCATTGTTCAGGCTCAATCTTAAGAAACCTTTATTACTGCTGCCGTTATAAGGTTGATAAGTATCTGCATAATCCACAATGGTTTCATCTGCCAATGGAATGGCTTTGCCACTTGCATTGGTAACTGCTACTTTTGCCGTGCTGCCATTGAAAATGGAAGTATCCAGGTCTTTGGTCCAGACACCTTTCGCCAGGTGTCTGAATGCTGCACCTGGCGCCGTGCCGGCGGGAAAAATGATCTGTGTGCCATTGGCCGGAAGATTTTTCCATTCAATATTCAATACAACGGCTGCATTCTTTTTACAGAATAATTCTTTATTACCAATGAATATTGAAGAGCCTGCTTTTGGCAAAGCGCCAAAAGGTTGAAAAGGTTTGGAAGTATCTACCAGTCCGGCATCATTGGCTACCGATAATTGTTTCAATCCGCTTTGACTATACGTACTGCTATTGCCAACGGATACGGACACTTTGATATCTTCTATTTTCAATCCACTCAGCGAATCGTAATAATAAAACATGTCATCGCCCTGGTTGAGATAAACTTTCACTACCGGCAGGTTACAATTGAATGAGCCGCCGTGAACAGCTGCCACATAATTGGTGATGGGCGGTTCATTGCCGTTCAACATAATATGAACGGTATAATAGGCTTTACCCGAACTGTTGGTGTTACAAAATATTTCATAGGTTTTGATCCGATACCACCCTTTGTCAGTAGTAGCGTAACATTCAAAGGCACCGGTTTCGGATATATCCTCGTAAGTGCCGCCGGCAAACTGCATGGTGAGGTCAATTGCCCGTTCCCCTTCCGTAAGGTAGAGGTAGTGCGAAGCAACTGCAAATCCCACTTGCGCCCGGGGCGTATCGATGGATTTCAGTTTGCCATCTGCGTAGGTCTTGATGAAAAACGGATGCCATTCTTTATTGAGCGATTTCAACTCTGCACCTTTTCCATCCTGTGAATTGGCTATGGCTGCCGCAAAGAGTCTTCCTTTGTTGTTGATCTTACCTGTCTTATCATCTGCATCGCCTTTGTACACATTCATCAATGCTGCGATGGACGCTTTATTGAATGCTGTGTCTTTATCGAGTGCGTAAAACAATTCTTTTCCCAAACTGTCTTTACCTGCTTTGAACAAACTGCCTTTGGCAAGCATGTATTCATTTGTCTGTTTGGCCAGTTCCATTACCAGGTGTACATGATCGGGTATTTCGGCCCTGGGCACGAGCGACAATACTTCCTTATAATAAAAGTCGAGATGGCGTTGGGTAAGTGTATTGATGCCTGCTTTGGCGTATTTGAACAGCTTCAGAAAAGTCAGGAACAAAGTATAATGTGGTGCATGACTGCTCCAGTTACTGAGGGTTTGTAACAACAAATGCTCTGCATCGCTGATGATACGGGTATAGGCTTTGAGGAACTGCTCGAAAATGCCGGTGAATAAATTATGATTCACCGCGTGGTGTATCTTCTGCCAGGGTTCCGTACCTGTTCCGAATATTTCTGTATTCGCAGCCAGACCGGCAGCCTGGTAATAATCATTGAGTGTGGCAGCGCCATTCAGCCAGGCGGCTGATAGCTGGTCATTTGTGAGAATATGAGAAGGGCTTTTTACCTGTTTATTCAAAATGATCCAGTCAGGATAAGTTGCTTCTTTCACAAGACTGGCTATTGATGCGCCTTTGTACACTGCCAACAATTGCGTGAATTCATTTTGCAATTTGGAGCGCACCAGGTTTTGGATGGTTTCCTTCAATGGATTGCCATCGGGTAATTTTGCAGCCGCAGCATCTATCGCCACACATAAAGTAAGTATGCCACCGAATAACCCGTTGAAAGTTTCTTTCAGCAGATCGGTCTTCAGTTTGTTCTTATCGGCCCTGAGTACATCAAATTTTTCTTTGAAACTGCGCCTGTATTCGTCTATATCCTGTATGGCGATAGTGCCAAGCACAGCCGATATATCTGAGGTGAAAAAGGACTGCCAGTTGCCATTGGGCTGGTTGGTAGTATCAAAATATTTGATCCATTGCGCGAACTGGCTGGCAAATACGATCCATTCTTTATAGTCGCGTTCTTCCACCAGCACATAGCCGTCTTTCAGGGCTTCGGGCATGCGTTGCTGCTGGCCGGTGCCATTTCGCTGTAAAGGATTTTTATTGTCGCAACTCATAATTTATCAGGCTATCTGTGTGTTGGTAGTCACCATTTGTAATTCAGTTCCTTCGTCTTTATAATAGGGGTAAACAAAATTGAACCTTGAGTTTGTAGCGCGCACCACATACTCAATTTTGATCAGCACCACACCTTCTATTTTATCATCCATATCGAGTTCAATGTTTTTGGCATCGATCCTCGGTTCGAAATACAGTATGGCCGTTTGTATCCGGTCTTTCATGATGGTAACCGTTGTAGTGTTCAGCGGTTCGAACAACAGGTCTACCATATTGCAGCCGTATTTGGGTTCCATCACGCGTTCGCCGATCGTGGTAGTGAGTAATATCTCCAGGCTTTTGTGGATGTCTTCCATTTTTTCCGTCATGTCCACGCCTGCATTGCCTGCGTTGAAGTTGGGAGGGAAGCTCCATCCTTTGCCCAGGAAATCGTCGTTGATTGCTGTAATTGTTGCCATAATGTTGTTTTATCCTCCAATGATCACAGTAGGTGTACCCATTACAATAACGCCTCCGTGTGCTGTGGTATCTCCCTGTCTTGCTGCCGGCGCTCCGCCGATCATTACCGTAGCCGAACCTTGTACAATCGTATCAGGTGGTCCCACACAAGTGAGCATGTCGCCCACACATGCGGCCGGCATGCCACCGATGAGCACAGTGGCACAGCCGGGGCCTGTTACAGGTCCGCCTACATGTGGCACCGGTCCGTTCATCATAGGACAGGTATGCATATCTCCAATCTTTGCTGCTGCTGGCATAATCATTCGTTTTAGTTGATTTGAACAATGGATCCTTTTACGGCTGTATTGCCGCCCGATGAAACTTCTGCACCGGAACCGCCCTGCACTTTCAATTGCGCATCGCTTTTAACCGTCGTATTCAGGCCCTGCGCCTGGAATTCGTTGGCAGCCTTTAAAGTCAGGTCTTTGATGCTTTCCAGCTTGATGCCGTTTTCATCCATGGTGAACTTATTGCCGTTCTGGTCTTCCATTTTGATGGTCTTATTTTCTTCCGATATCAATACTTTGTTTCCGCCGGGTGTTTCTATGCTGATTGTTTTTTTGTCGTCGTTGAAGATCATTTTCATGGCGCTGCGTGATACATATCCTTTCTCATTGTTTTGGTCACTTGCCTGGAGGGGAGCGGGTTTTTTACTGCTGTTGCACATACCCAGTATCACTGCGTGGCGCGGATCGTTGTTGATGAATCCCACAATCACTTCATCGCCAATTTCGGGGCGGAAAAACATGCCCCGCTTATCACCTGCATCCAAAGAGCACACGCGGCTCCATATCCCATCATCACCGGTATCGATCAGTGGCAAGCGTACCATGATCCGGTCTTCTCCGTCGGGATCGCTTTCGAGTTTGGTTACCACCCCTAACTGCAATCCCTGTACGGCAGGTAATAGCGCGCCTGCCATCGGCTGTTGCACATCGTAGGTTTGTGCAAACCATTCGGGCTCTACACCAAATTGAAAAGTGGTGAGCCAGTTCCCTTTTTGTATTTCATGCCGCACACCGGTAACAAATAATTTTCCGTTGAACCGGTCGCCTGCGCCATTGACCTGGATGATCTTTCCGGGCAGCACAGCAGCCGTACCATCGGTGCTTACCCTGCCTCTTATTTTAGCCAGGCGGTGTTTCAATAGTTTGGCATTGGCCCATTGCTGCAGCTCCTGGTCAACCAGTTTGCCGCTGTGTTTCAACACATAATCATCGTCGCCAATAACACCTGCAAGTGTGTTGGCGCTGATATTACCTGCTTGGGGCACACCAGCATCTGCGGCTTCTATACCATCTACCAGGCTTTGTTGCGATGGGTCCCAGGCCGTTGCTTTGACGCCTTTTAACTGGAAGCGGGCGTCGATCTCAGCATCCAGGTCGTGCACGGTAGCGCCGTATTGCACAGTAAGTACGGCATCACCGGAGAAATTGGGTTTGGCAATGGTGATCTTGCCATCGTTGGGGATGCATAAAAGACCATTGGCATCTGCGCGGCACATGATGAAGTCCCAATCGGTTGTATTGTATTGTACCAGTTCTTTATGTTGCAGGTTGGTAGCGCTTACATCTTTATCCAGTTGATGTGCGCCGATCAGTTGTTCCATCACATCACTGTCTTTGCTGTCCTTGAAATATTTACTCTTACTGGTCACAGTCATCTTAACAGCTTTGTCTTTGCATTCTATCACCAATACCGAACTCGTCTTCCGCACTTTGATGCCATGTTTGATAATGATGCCTTTGAAAATCGTTTTCTCATCACTCCGGTAACCGGCCTTGATCTCGATCTCTTTGCCCGGTTCAAAATCGGGCGTGTTACTGATGGCGAAGGTTTCTTTCGAAGGTTCTCCGTCTACCAGTATGATGGTAGCAACGGGTATGCGGTTGATCTCTTTATTAACTGCGATGGCCATCACTTGATAAGTCCTGGACACCGCATTGCCGCCCGATAGGATGGTAAATGTGCATACGCTTTTGGATGCTTCAGATGGTATGGTCCTTTCGTTGGGCATTAAACGCTGTTTTTATCAATAGGGGGGAAGAATAATTGTTGGCCTTGTTGCAGGTTCCTGAAATCGACCAGGTTGTTCACCCTGGCTACCTGCATATAATATTTTGAATCGCCGTAAACCAGGTAACACAGCCATGGCAAAGTCTCGCCGCTTTTTACCACGCGGTAATGTGTGATATCGGGAGAGTGTGCATTTTCTGTTGCCACGCGCAACTGCTCATCGATACTGCCTTTGAATGTGGTCTTGCATACGGCGCGAATGGGTGATCCATTAGAATTGAATAATTTGAAATTGATGGTCAATGCCGTACAACGTCCTTTGAATATAAAAGTACCCCATATCACTTTGAAGAACCTGGGCTCGTGTGAATCGCTGTCGTATTCCAGCAGGAGTTTTTTGAATGCTTCCACATCATCGTGTATACTCTCTTTTGGATTATTATCGATGATACCGGTGCAATCGAACAGAAATTCGAAAGACATTTCATCCGGCTTCTTGAAATTGAAACGCTGGTGTGCTGTACTCGTACCATGTCCTTGTCCTTCCGTAAACTCCACTTTATAATCCAGCGAATAATTCTCCGGATTGATCATGGCTTTAAAAGGATTGCCCGGATCATTCACTTTGTGACTATCTGCATAATCCTGGTTATTGTACGCTATGATCTGAACTTTTTCGAGCATGTTGTTATCTTTCTTTCTTGTTCTGTATGATGTCGAGCACTTGTTCCACACATTGCGACACGATACCGTCCAGGTCTGTTTTTGCCCCGCCACCTTGTGCAGCCGGTGGTTGAACCGTTTCCTCTGCCTGCGGATTCGGGTTGTTGACCGTTGCTTTGATAACCAGTTCTCTTATTTCAATGGGCATGAGCAGTACTATTGAATGGTGAAATAACTATAACAGAGATCCAGGGTTTCCACTACCACGGTATTTTCCTGTGCATTAAAATCCGATACCGACCATTTCTTGGGCCATGCATTGAATATATTCCATGTTTTAAGTGGCTGGTGTTGTTCATTGAGCAGCATGATGCTGATCTGTACCGGATCGAACTGCCTGTCGCGAAAGGCTTTGATGCACCAATTGATCACATCCGAATCGGTGAGCATGCCTCTTTTCAATGACAGGTCGGGGTACTTGGTACGCACCGGCAACTTATGTTCATAGCGGTTCTCTCCACCTTCTTTGAATGATTCGGTGTCGTATTCAACGGTGAGTCCGCTGACCGACTGGAACCGGGTGTCGTTGTCGTTACCAACGCCAATGAACTCAACCTTGAAATGGAACCCCACCGGTGGATAATATCCGCCTGCCGATGTATCAGCCATGGCTTGTTCTTTTACCTGTTAAACAATGATCGCTGTTTTACATCAGCACATCCAACCCTTCATGCGCGAGTTCCAGGGTTTCAATGGCCACTTCATTACCATCGGCTTTGAGATCGCTTGCCTGTATTTTTACCGGGAAGGCGTTGATCACTTTCCAGGTAATAACAGGGTCGTGGTTCTCATTGAGCAGGCTGATGGTTACATCGCGGCGCTCTACTTTGTTGAGGTTGACCGTATTGATCCATTTGTAATATTCTTTATCACCCTCGAACGTGCCGCGTTTCAGCGTGATGTTGCTGAACTTGTGCAGGCCGGGCATTTTGATCTTGGAATAAGTAGGACTGGAGCCTTCCCGGTATTCGATGGCTTCGATCTGCTTATCGAGTCCCGTAGCTTCCGAAAAGCCGATGCGTGAGCCACCCCATTCTACACGGAAATGGAATTTTGGTATAGGGTATGTGTTTGCTGTTGCCATTGTTTTGATTTTTAAATTTTATGGATGAGGGTTAGCTTTTGGCCATCATTTGACTGAAGCGGAGGATAATGAATTCTGCGGGTCTTACTACAGCCATACCTATTTCAACGATCATACGGCCTTCCAGTATATCCTGCGCAGTCATGGTCCTGTTCAGTCCCACCGCTACATAAAAAGCATCGGATGGTTTGGCACCCTGTAATGCACCGGCCCTCCATTGCAGGGTGAGGAAATTCTCCAGCATACCCTGTACTTTGGCCCAGGTATTGGCATCATTGGGTTCGAACACAAAAGTGCCGGAAGCCAGCTTGCTGCTGATCTCTACCATGATGCAGAATCGCCTTACATTGATATAACGCCATTCATTGTCGTTACCGGCCAGGGTACGTGCACCCCATACCAATATGCCTTTCCCGGTGAACGCCCTGATCACATTGATCGATTTGCCTGCAACAGGATCTACGTTCAATGCTGCCTGGTCTACTGCATTGACCAGCTTGGTAAGTCCGTTCACCATTTGCAAGCCTACATTTGCAGGTGCTTTCCAAACACCGCGCAGGTTGTCTACATTGGCGTATACGCCAACCATGGCTGCACAGGGCGGGAGTACAACCCCCAGCTTATCTATCTCCACTTTTACCAATGTTTTTTGTTCTGCATTCAGGCTGGCGTAAGTTTTAGTGACTGCTGGCTCGCCTGCATCGGTGAAATTTCCGTCGTTGTTTAAGTCCTGTTGCAGCGTTATGGTTAAGCTACTTTCATCGGTAAGATTGTATTTGTAACTAACGGCCGATCTCAGGAAAGGATGGTAAGCCGCTCCATATTTCAGGTTATCAGTCAAACTCGCAGCATTCCTCAGTGTATCTGTATCATCATTGTAACAGTCCATCACCACAAAGCGGTCCTGCAAAGTAGCAGCCTGTAACAATGCCTGGCTGTATATATTGTAAGCATCATCTGCAGTGCTCAATTTGGCAGCTTGCGGGAAAACGGTCAGCGTAGGTTCATCATACCGTTTGGCCATCTCCAGTCCCGCCAGCAAGTTGTTCTTGGTTACAGAGCCCTCTGTTGTTTTGCCTACACTGATAATATAGCAAGGGCCACCACCATTGGTAAAATACAATTGCATGTGGTAGTACATCGTATGAATGCTTGGCGTAACTACCGAAGCAGTGATTGATCTGCTTACCAGCTTGGAATAAACAGCCGCTCCGCCGGTAAACGTTTCAGAAATACTGATGGTGAGGTGTTCCGTGGGGCCCGTTCCGAAATAAGTGATGTATTCAAGTAATGATTCAATGCGTTTTGCCTCCGACACTGCCACATCGCCGCCACCGGGATTGATGGTAATGGTGGGCAAAGGCGCATTAGCCAATCCTGCTTTTTCAGTGTAACCAATGAATACCGGGATGGCCGTTTCAACTTCCGCTACGGATGGCGGAAACTTCGATATCTCTTCTATGTAGACACCGGGTGTTTTGTAAGATGTTGCCATGTTTTAATTGTTTTTATGAAGTATTGGTATTAGTAATTCAGGTGTTTTTCTGCACAGTAATAATGATCGCTTCCCTGTATGATGGTGCTTAACCTGTTTGTAGGGGGATTGGGAATGGGGGAGATATTTCCCAGGGAGGCCGATTCTAAAAAGAGACTGTTCAATGGCTGCTCTTTGAATGGAATGGGAACTGAAGAAGTAAATACGGTACTCGCCGGCACATTGTTAAACGTGTATACAGACGCGTTGTCTTTGATGGCTGTTACATCGCCGGAGCGTGCAATGTATTTCCAGATGGCTGAACGGTTGGCGAAACGAATGCTGTATGTAGATTGTTTGGGCAAGCCGGTAGCATCGAACCAGGAAAAATCATTGGCAGCCGGCAGGTTGTTGAACAGTTCCACCATGCCAAAACAGTTTTGCAGTATCGCTTCTTTATCATGATAAACCAATGAGCTGCTGCCATTGACTTCTATCCTGTATTTGCCATTCTTCAGCAGGCTCAGGTCAACCGGGACAGTTGGTTGTGCAGTTGGGTAGTGGATCGTACTGGTGGTGAGTAAATTATCGTATGCACTGGTAGCCGTGTTGAGTGTATAGATATGGATGGTAAAGTCGGTATTAGCTGTACCATGAAATAAATAAGTATCCCCTGCTAACGATATACCATCGCCATTGTTCACGTACTGCGCCGTTCCTTTGGGCTGCCAGTAACCAGGGTTGGATGTGTCATGGATATTGCTGCTGCTGCTCGATTTGATCGCTTCGTAATGATTACCCATGGCATCGCCTGCCAAAGCGCCAACAGGGTAATTGTTGGCACTGTTGTATTGCGCAACAGCAGTATTTAAATATAAACTGGTACCCACTTTCGTTTGGTTGAGGTTGGTGAAATAAAAACGGGTAGCATCGAAAGGATGAAAATTGATATTGGTATAATTGGCAAAACGAACGTTGTTGATATTAACATAAAAGCAAAGTTTTAATGAGGAATTGGGTACAATAATAGGTTTACCGGTATCGTCTGTTTTGATCAACAGGATCAGCTTGTTGCCAATGCTTTTGTACAGCATGTCGTGCCCTTTGAGGGCATCGGCTGTATCGCGACTAGGTACAAAATCCAGATCGGGACACCGCAGATCGTTGTAATAGTCGTGCAGCATTTCAACCTTCAGCAGTATGGCGTATTTGAGCAACATAGTGGCTGCTATTTATAGTTCTGTGGTATTGAAATATCGATCTCCTGTATGAAACCACTTTCATACTCAATGGCATTTTCATCTATCACTACCTGTCTTATTTTATATACTACCGAAGGCAGGTACTTACCACCGATCACACTCCACAACTGGTTGATCTGTTCAAAATTGAGGTTGTACAGGTCAACGATCAGTTTCTGAATACGGCCGTCGAGATTGGGGTTGCTGGCAGGGGTGAATACATGCTGCTGTTGGAAAAACTGTATGATATACGCCAGCCATTTGAGTGAATCGCTGTAATCGGTCCGGTTGATGGCGAACAGCACATAGAGGTTCAAATAGAGTGGGGGATTCTTATAGGTTACCTGCGTATCGGATTTGAGGTAATTATCCTGTTGCTTGGTAATACGGTCTTCTTCTACATTGATCAGTGAAAGAATGGCTTTCCCGGTAAGTGTGTTGGTGCCGCTGGTATCGTTGTCAGACACTTTGCCTATATTACCCAGCACAAGGCGCTGGTCTGTAGTAACACCCAGCTTTTGCGATAGGTAACCGTTGAGCTCTTCGCTCAGGAATTTAAACGTTTCGGCAATCATAAGGATATTGGATTTTACCAGGATACTACGATAGCAATATCCTGCGCCTTTTATTTTTTTTTAAGCTGCTTCTCTGAAACGTTGAAATAGAAAGAGGGGAAATCCAGACGAAAGGGGTACTTAACGGGCACTAAAGTAGAAAAACAATTCTGTATTTTTTACCTGAATCTGAAGAAAAAAACACTGAATTTTTCTGTCCAAAACACCGAATTTTTCTTTCACCGTCAAATAACGGTTGACATTTTGCGGAACTTTTATTACATGCTTGCTCATTGACGTTGATACGCACCCATATCTGCTTTTCCATTCACGACCCGGGGCTTTCCATCGTAGTCTCTTTCAGCCGGAAGTATGATCCATGCAGGGTTTCCCTGTTGCAAACAAGGGCTCATTGTTTGTAAATGAAGATCGGGAATTGGTGTTCCAACGTTGCTGAAAAGCGGGTCGGCGAAAATAGAATGTGCCTCTTGCTGCGTACCCGCTCTATAATTTTTAAACGAATTGAACTGCCGGCTGCGCCAGTTGATCCAGGTTTTTCCGGCATCGGCTCCAACAGTAAACCAATCGTTGTAATCGAGGCTGATACCGGATTGTGGCAAGATATCGACTAGGGAAAACAGCAGGTTTTGGTTGTTGGTATAAAACACATTGTTTCCGATCACGCAACGGGATGCTTTTGTAATATACAGTTCACCTGAACCATCGAGGTTGGTATTGTTTTGATAAAAACTGTTGTTCCGGAAAATACAGTCAACCACCTGTCCGGTAGTTTTGGGATCGTATCCACCGATAGCAAGTCCGGAAACCTTGTTCCGGTAGATCAGGTTATTGGTAACACTGATATTACTGGTAGTGCCGTCTTTTTCATTGCCGACTTCTATTCCGTAGCCATTCTGAAAACTGGCATTCCTGTCTACCCGGATATCTCTTCCACCATCTACATAAATACCACCGCTTGTTGCATAAAGCGAAACATTATTGTAACAAATATTTTCGCTGATGACGCCCTCTCTTGCCTGATCCAGTGAAGCGGTAGCGCTTGTTCCATAATGCCCTTCTGCAGCAATGCCAATATTGGTGTTGTCGTGTACTTTGTTATGGGTAATAAAAAATCCATCTACATTGCCATCGACCGATAAAGACTCACTGAAGCCTGTGATATTATGACTGAATTCGCAACTATCGATGACCAGGTTGCTAATAGCATTGTCTTGCGTCAATCCACGTCCTAATGCAATGAAAGGCTGTGCATTGTCGTTGGCGCCGGGAATAGCCTGCGCGTTGTTGGTCCAGTTGATGTTCTGAAAGCGGATATTACGGAAATGAAGGGCGCCGGCTGCTCCATTAGGGCTGGCCAAAACCAGGATGCCCCGGGCATTGTTCCTGGTAATATTTTGTATTACCAGGTTTTTAAAAACCAGGAAACCTTTATCTGTGATGGACAGGATGGTGTTACCTCGGATCTTTGAACCATCGATCATTACTTTTTCCTGTGCGTAGTTGGTAAAAGTGATGGGATGGTCCGGTTTTCCGCTCACGTTCACCACCAGTTCTTCATAATAAGTGCCTCCCCTGATGACAACGGTACTGCCGGGTTGTGCAGCATTAAAAGATTGTTGGATGGTTTTCCAGGCCCGCGCCAGACTGAGACCATCGTTCTGGTCGTTGCCGGTTGCGCCATCTACATAATAAGTATGAAGCGAAGGAACAGGCGGTTGCTGGTCCGGCCGGGTAAAAGAATATTCTTTGTTACAGGAACAGGAGTAAAACAGTACAGGAAAAATCAACAGATATTTGATAAACATAAAGCAGGGTTTAGTTGTATGAAATATCAGAAATTGAATTGCAGGGATGCTTTGAGTCCGAAATTCACAATGCCCGGCCTGTCGCGGTAGGTGAGCCGCCAGATAGCATCTACTCTTACCACACGGAATATGTTTTCGATACCCACGCCTGTTTCCATGTACGGTATTTTATCGGGTACGATAAAATGATAGGTGAGGGCATTGTCGCAGAATTTGTTGGCTGTTTTATTTGCATCCGTCATGCTGCCGCTAAGTGCGCGGAAACTGGTGACGGTTCTCCAATTCGCTTTTTTTAACAGCGGCAAGCGGTTGAAGGGGAAGCCACCCCAATGATGTTCCAACAACAGACTGGCATAATGATCGCTCACGAATTCATAACGGTTCATGTTATTGAATGCATAGCGGTTGTAATAATAAGTATCGTTTCCTTTTGCTACATCAAGCAAGAGTATGGGTAATGTACCGTCGGTGATTCCTCCTTCCAATGTATAATTGATCTTACCCAGCGAAGGAATGTTCACCTGTTGTGAAACCGATAACCGGTATTGATTGTAACCGAAATCACTCTGCAGCATGCCGCCTTCTACCTGAAAACCATGTGTGTACTTAAATTCAACAATCGGGTATTTGCTGCCGAGGCTGAGCCTTGTAAAAGGTCCGGCATAGATCTTCTCTTTGTATGCATACCTGATACCAACAGATGCTTCGGACACTTTATAGGTCTTGCCCTGGTGTGGATATGCAAGGTGTACAATATTCGGCGTAAATTTTCCATAAGTATAATAGGTATTGAAAGCGGGCGATAACACGCGCTTGTCCAGCGAGAGCTGAACAGAAAATCCATTCTGGTAAAAATGTTGGTATTGTATTTTGGCCTGCTCGGTGTTGACGAGCTGAATATGTCCTCTTGGCACCCTGCGCATCAAAGCGCCGAAAATGGAATTCTCATTGAGCTCGTTGAGGTGGTCTGACAAAGGCGTAAAATCATCTTCATAACTCAACCGTACGGTTTCCCAATTTTTTCTGTTGAGGATAAACAAATGACTGAGCGCATATTTGAATGTGTTGTACTTCATACCCAATCCTGCATAGCCCCTGAACTGATACCACTTGCTAAAGTTGGCATTGGTGCGGAAACCAAGATTTAAACGAGGGCCTTCAATGATATTGGCAGTAAAAGTTTTGTACAGGTTACCGATATCTATTTTACCCGCCGGGTAATAACCGGTTCCCAGCGCTGTAAGCATATTACGGTAAGTGGTATACGCAGGTACTTTCCTGATAGAATCGATCATAGTATAGGCCCATTGTTCCCTGGAGGTAAGCGGTGCAAAGCGATGCTGTTCCCAAAAATGTGTGCCGGGTTGTGTAATGACTGGTTGGTCTGCAATTGCCAACTGTAATAAAACACTGTCAGTCACTGCATCGTTGATCCGTATGTTCCGGTAGTAGGAGCTACGCGTGCCTGTGAAGCCCAGCGATTTTTTTGAAAGCGTGATGAAATTAATGGAGAGCATTGTCTTAGTGATCGCCATGGCTGAATCAGCTCCCAATGGCATAAAATCCTGCGACAGCGCGATGTCTTTCACCCAGTTGATATTGGCGCCGGCATTCATTTGCACGCTGATGGATTGCAGGGCATAGGTTCTGTCTATCACCCAGCATTCGCCGAAAAAAGTATTACTGCTGCTGTGCAAAGGGCGAAAGCTGAGCCGGAAATATTTCCGGTTACCGATGGTCTTTCTTTCCTCTATGTGGTATTTGTAATAACTCAAACCATTATCGGCGAGGGGACTGATGAACGATACTTTCATCAACATCAGGTAATTGTCGTACAGGTTTATCTGTTGTTTCAGGTCATCCAGGTATTGGATAACGGTTTCATTCCGTATGCCTGTTACCTGCCTCGCTTTGTAAATGGTCTTTTCTTTTCCCAGTTTTTTACTGTAATAATAATCGGCCAGGCTTTCGGTAATAAATAAGGGCACCCGGGGCTTAGCGGGGCTGGCACCAGGATCCGTATGGGTGAAAACAAAAGAGAAAGGCTTAAGTAAGCGGCTTCCGATAGCTTTTTCGGAAAAATTACCCGCTTCGAATTGTAATTTGTCATAGACTTCGGATTGATAGTTATTGAAATGAGCAGGGTTGTTCTGTTCTTTGTGCTCCAATATTTTTTTGAAAAGATGAACAGCGGGGTCATATCCTTTCGGATAAACCACTACTTCTGTCAATGTATTGGTTTCAGGTGTGAGGGAGAGATTAATTTCCTGAGAAGTTTTCTTTGTGATCGCCCGCGTAATGGTTTGATATCCCATCATGCTGAACCGCATGGAATCGATATCAGGGCTTACCATCAGCTCAAAATGCCCTAAGCTATCGGTGATCGCGCCTTTTCTCAGGTTGGTAGCTTTTACAGAACAATATACCAGCGGGGCTTGTGTCAGCGAATCTTTCAATGTACCGCTTATGGAGATGAGCTGTCCCTTTACAGAAACAGTGCATCCCATAACCAAAAAGAGCAATAAAAAGCGGGTACAGTTTTTTTGCATATTTATCCGTTGAATGATTGTCAGTAAAAAGACAATCAAACAGGCCGCATGGTCCTAATCAAAAAAAAAATAATTATCTTTAATCCATTAACTTTTATTTATCTGCATGACCCCTGAAGAATCAGCTATCTGGATACGCATACAGCAAAAAGACATCAGGGCATTTGAGGAATTTTACCGGTCGGCCTACAAGCGCTTTTTTTTGATGGCTTTTCAATATTTAAAAGATGCAGATACTTCGCAGGAAGTGGTAAATGATGTGTTCATGAAATTGTGGGAAGACAGCGCTGAGATCATCATTGAAAAATCGCTGGTATCTTATATCTACCGGGCTGTGATCAACAGGAGCCTCAACCAGTTGCAGAAACAGAAAAGGGACCTGGCGCAAATACGGTCTTTGCAGTATTCCTTGCAGCATGATGCCTCCTATGAGTTGCGGCAGATGGAAGAAAACGAGCTCAAGGCGGCCCTGTACAAAGCCATCAATCAGCTACCTGACCAGTGCAGGCGGGTGTTTTGCCTGAGTCGTTTTGAGCAGCTGAAACAACAGGAAATTGCCGACCAGTTGGGTATTTCCATCAAAACAGTAAAAAATCATATTACATACGCTTTAAAACAATTACATAAAGTGACAGGAGAGCTGCTGGTTATTGGCATTGTCTTGCTGAAATTATTTTTTTTCAGGGATTGACCAGGACCTTGGTAGTTTTTGATTGTCATATTGAATGAAAATGGATTCTTTATCTGAACATAATATCCCCTGGGACCTGATCGCCGATTCTTTACAGCCGGATTTTCCTGCTGAAGAGGACGCCAGGCTGCAACAATGGCTTGCTGAAAGTACTGCCAACCGGGAGACCTATCAGCGGGCCAGGGAGCTCTGGGCCGTCCGCCTGGCAGATTTTTCTGCTTACCAGGCTGCCGATGAAGCAACTGCCTGGGACTCACTGATGCAACAATTACAGGAGAAGACAACCGCGCCTGTAGTCATCATGCGTTCAGGGAAAGGGCATTTCATAAGGAAGTGGACAGCAATAGCAGCCGTTTTACTCGTCATGGCCGCAGGTATTGTCTGGTACCTCTTGCCGGACAGAAGCGAGCAGGTTTACGCCACTACTACTACACAAAGGGAGATCGCTTTGCCAGACGGATCGAGTATTACCATGCAGCCATATACCGAAGTGAGGGTGGGGGGCCGTTATAACCAGCACGAAAGGGCGGTGCAACTAATAAAAGGAGAGGCCTTTTTTAAAGTAATACACAATGCGAATTTACCTTTCCTGGTAAACATGGACGAATCGAGTGTGAAGGATATCGGTACCAGTTTCAATATCCGGCGTTCGCCCGATACGATAAAGCTGGCGGTCATCAGCGGTAAAGTAGCTTTTTGGGGAAAGGATAACCAGGAGACGAGGGAATTATCGGCCGGCATGAGCCTGGCTTATGATGTGGTGAAAAAAAATTTTACAGAATGGGCGCCGTCGTCTGACCAGGGTGTTACCAACCGTGAAAACCTGTTGTATTTCGATCATACGGTCCTTACAGATGTAGTGAAACAAATAGAGAAAGTGTACGGAAAGAAAATACAATTGGGCAGCACTGCCATCGGCGAAAGAAAACTGAAAGCCGATTTACAGGGACTGTCGTTCGATAAAGCATTGCAGGTCATTTGTACATCACTCAACCTTGACTATACCGATAAAAACGGCATTATTATACTGAAGGACAAAGAAAACAAATAGGATGCCCCGATTTTTTATCACTGCATGTATGCTGTGCTGTTCCTGTATTATGTTTACAGGGAAGAGGCTTTATGCGCAGTCTGTTATCACTACCGCTACCATCCAACTCAATATCAATAATCAGCCGATTGAACAGGTATTCAGCCTGATTGAAAAGCAAACAGGTTACCGGTTTGCATATAATACCGATCTGCCGGAACTGAAGAAACGGGTGAGTTATACATCAGGGCCCATATCCCTGACTGCTTTATTGAAAATATTGTTGCAGGGCACAGACATCACTTATAATATCATCGGCAATCAGATCGTATTGCAGAACAATAATGCAGCCGATAAAATAGTGGTCAACGGTTATGTAAAAGATGCCAGCACCGGCGAGCTTTTAATTGGTGCGGACGTGTACCTGCCGGCACAAAAAACAGGTACCGTATCCAACAACTATGGATTCTATGCGCTGACTGTTCCCAGGAATGCCAATTTGGAAATGCAGGTATCTTATGTGGGCTACCGTACAGAAGATCGGAAGCTGAATGCTACACGCAATACTGCGATGAACATTGGGTTGATGGCGCGGCAGGATTCTGTGTTGTCGCATGTAGTAGTGACAGATGACAAGAGCAGTGAAAACCTGCGGCTGAACCAATTAGGCCTGGTAGATATTTCTACCGATATGCTTACGAATGCACCGTCTGTGAGCGGAACAGGTGATGTGATCAGCTCAGTGGAGATGCAGCCGGGGGTTCATGCAGGCATGGAAGGAACGCCGGGATTTTTTGTACGAGGGGGAAACGCCGGACAAAATTTAATTCAACTCGATGAAGCTACTTTGTACAATCCCAGTCACTTGTTTGAGCCGGTGAGTATTTTTAATGGAGCGGTCATAAAAAGAGCTTCTTTGCTCAAAGGTGGTTTCCCTGCTTCCTATGGAGATCATGTGAGTTCGGTGCTCGATATTGCCATGAACGACGGCAGTAACGAGCATTTTGGCGGTGTGGTGCAGGCGGGCAGCATTGTATCGGGACTGACATTGTATGGTCCACTCAAAAAGAAAAAAGCATCTTTTCTTGTATCAGCCCGGAGAAGCATGCTGGATTATCTCTTACAGGCTTTTAATGTAAAAAGTAATTATTACAGCAATTATGCTTTTTACGACGTGAACGCCAAAGTGAACTGGCAGTTTTCTGAGCGTGACAGGATATTGCTGAGTTATTATAAAGGGGAGGACAGAAATACTTTCCAAGATCAGCCGGATGATACCACTTCCATCACTTATGGCAATAAGTTTGGTAATGAAGTGTTTGCATTACGCTGGAACCATTTGTTCAGCAAGCGGTTGTTTGCCAATACATCGGTGATGTACAATAACTATTACCAATTGCTTTCCGCTTTGCAGGATGATTATTTTGCCCAATTGTATTCGGGCATCAGGGATATCAATGCTAAGGTTGATTTTTATTACTATCCCAGTCAGGCACACCGCATCAAAGGAGGGATTAATTTTTTGCGGCAACAATTATTTCCGGCAACATTCTCGAATAAAATTCCTCCTTCGGGTAATATCAACAACATCAAACCCGATGAAATTCCGGAACACCTTACAGCACGTGTAGCCGCTTACCTGAGCGATGAGATACGGTTCAATAACCGGTTGAACCTGTACCTGGGCGTGCGGGCGCCGGTCTTCTATTCCGATAGTATTCGATATACGGATATAGAGCCGCGCGTATCGTTGCGTTACCTTGTGAGCCCTGCCACCAGTATCAAATTGTCGTATACCCAGATGCACCAGTACATTCACCTGGTACAGAGTTATAACGCTTCTTTCCCCGCAGAAATATGGATCGGCAGCAGTGGCATGGTAAAACCGCAGTCGGCACAACAGTATTCTCTTGGTCTCTTTAACAACTTCAGTAACAATAGTTTTCAGGCCAGTGTTGAAGTTTATTACAAAGCGATGGAGAATCAATTGTTATTCAGAGGAGGCACTTCACCTACAGTGGATGTGAGCCTTGATAGCAACCTGATTTTTGGAAAGGGCCGCAGCTATGGAGCGGAATTTTTCCTGAAGAAAAGAAAGGGGCGATTGACCGGATGGTTGGGCTATTCATTGGCGTATGCTTACCAGCAGTTCGATTCGCTGAACTTGGGCCGGGAGTTTCCTTTTGCATATGACCGGAGGCACAGCTTTTATCTTACAGGTGCCTACACTTTCAATAAACACTGGCGGGCGGCTGCCAATTTTTTTGCCGCCAGCGGCAGGGCCTTCACCATTCAAACACTGACTACCAACCCACCAGGCTCCACTGGAGGCAACCCATTATATGACGACGACAACGGAAGTGGCGGTGGGGGAGTGCCTACACAAACCCTCGAAGTAAATAGTTACCGGCTGGCGCCTTATGACAGGCTCGACTTATCGCTGAGCTACAAACTCGTTAAAGAAACCAGGACGGGCAGCAGGGAAGCGGAATGGACGCTTTCAGTTTATAATGTGTATGCCCAGAACAACGTGTTCTTTGCCTATCGCGCCATTGACCCGGGAACACACCAGGCTGTTGTTAAACAGGTTTCTTTTATTCCGGTCATTCCCACACTGAGTTTCCGCTATAAGTTTTAACAGGAAAACACTATTTGTTTGTAAGCGTAAGTATTACTTTAGCGGAGCAATGCAATTTTCCCATCATTATAAAATAACGTGTTGTGCTATTGAAAACTCAGGGCATGTTTAATCTGAGCTAGTTTTTTTCCGTTTAAATGATTAATCCAGTGTAAGATTGACATTGAAG
>NZ_FNNO01000036.1:0-1740 GCF_900106985.1 Hydrobacter penzbergensis
AGAAAAATAAGCACTTGCCGGATATTCCCACCGCAAATGAAGTGGAAAAAAAGGGAATTAGTGTGGGAGATAATCAAGCCTTGTTATTGAAAAAAATAGAGGAGCTGACACTGTATGTAATTGACCTGAAAAAGGAGAATAGACTATTGAAAAAAGAAGTGAATGTCATAAAAACAAAAATAGAAAAGAAAAAATGATTTATATGAAGAGACTACTAGCGGCAATAATGGGACTACTCATTTTGAGCGATTCATTTAGTCAGAACACATTCCCTGCAAGTGGCAATGTGGGAATTGGTACGTCAACGCCTGCTGCTAAGCTTGATGTGATGTATGCGACAGGAAATTTTGTTAGGCTACTCGGCGGACCTGCAAATGGCAATTTTATAAATGCTAATGTTGCTGATTACAGCGATCCATCACCACTATTTTCTTTTAGCACCTCTCACGCTGCAAACAGTAGATCAAATGATCTTTTCCATATTCATTCTAATGAAACAGGGAATCAAGCATATGCATTTCGGGTAACGGCAGGCAATACCATCAGCAGTCCATCCTTTAACTCATTATCGATATTGGCATCTAACGGAAATGTGGGAATAGGAACCAACACGCCGTCTTACAGACTTCATGTTTCAGGGGGAGATATTGCTTTTGATGCAGAACAAACAGAACGGTTCATCCGAATCAATAATTCATATGGAGGCGCTATCCGATTCCGGGGGAATGCTACTACATCAGCAGATCGGGGGCTCCAGTTTGGCACTATTGACGGGAATAATATTTGGTATTCTCAGATGGTATTGGATGCAAACACGGGTTATGTAGGAATTGGGACAACGACTCCGTCAGAAAGACTTTCTGTAAATGGTAATATCAAAGCCAGGAAACTGATTGTTATTCAATCTGGCTGGCCAGATTATGTATTTACCCCTGAGTATCCCTTAAAATCACTTTCTTATATCGAGCGGTTTGTCAAAAAAAACAATCATTTGCCGGATATGCCTTCTGCTGGTGAAGTAGAAGCCAAAGGATTAGATATAGGATCAACACAAGCAATGCTGTTAAAAAAGATTGAAGAGCTTACTTTATACGTAATAGACTTAAAAAAAGAAAATGAAACACAGAATAAAAAAATAGAAATATTAATGAAGCAAATCAGTCATAAATGAAAAAATATTTACTTGGAGCGTATTGCCTTTTTCAGTGTGGTTTGTCTGTTGCACAGAATACCTTTCCTTCTTCTGGGAACGTTGGCATTGGCACCATGAGCCCTGTTTCTCAACTGACAGTTGGCACCGGTGATTTGCAGGTAGAAATTGGGCAGGGTCGGTTTAAAGGATGGTATCATACCGGTACTGGCCTGGGTACAGAGATAGGTGTTTCAGGCGGTAATGGTTATATACTCACATATGATCGAACTGGACAAGCTTATGCTAATACTTCCATACAATCAAACAATGCTTTGTTTACAGTAAGCAGCAATAATAGTTTTCTTTTCTCCGGTGGTAATGTAGGTATAGGGACAACAGTTCCTACAGAGATGCTTTCTGTAAAAGGAAATGTAAAAGCTCAAAAAATGATTGTTGCGCAAACTGGATGGAGCGACTATGTATTCGATTCATCCTACCAGTTGAAGCCTTTGACAGAGGTTGAACAATTTATCAAGCAAAATAAGCACTTGCCCGATATACCCTCTGCAATAGAAGTAGAAGAAAAAGGGATTAGTGTGGGAGATAAC